>CAUPNJ010000001.1:0-29554 GCA_963512515.1 uncultured Candidatus Saccharibacteria bacterium
GTCTAGACAATCGTGATATTTGAGCAAAGCGGTTTTGGCGTCTTCTACTCCGGCTAGAGCAGAATCGTAGGCAGATTGAGACAAATCGTTGTTTGAAGTTTGTGAAGCTTCAGAGAGAATTAATCTGGTAAAACTCAAGACGATGATGCAGATTAAAAGGATGGTAAAAACAGTGACGAAAAATGAAGCTGCGCCTTTTTTGGTCTGTTTGAATAGTTTGGCATTAATTATCATTGTCGATTCTTTCTCCTGCTGCTCGCGTGGCAAAATTAAATTTATTAATAGCACAATAATTAAATTCAGAGGACAAGCCTAAGGACTTATCTTCTTTACAATAATCTCCATTTCCGGTTATGTCAATATTGCCTTTGGCGGTGCCGATAGTGAAAGTACCGGCGTAAAAGGCATGTTGAGAAAGATCGTGTTCGATGGGATCGAATACGACAAGATCATATAACATGAGGTTGTCTTCGTTATTTTTAAGCAACTCTTCCCCGTTTGGATTACCGGTAATCTTGTAGTCATGGCTGGTGGTGTAGGTGTAATTTGATTGAACATTGCGAGAACAGGCTTCACGACCATAATCATTGATTTTTAGTAACCTGAAATCGTTTTTGCCATTGTAGGTGGCACGGTGACCGGATTTGATTTTGTAGTGAGAGGCTGGATTGAGAGCGTAGCCGGTGTTCCAAATGTATGAATGTTGTCCTGTACAAAATACACCACTAAAAGGCACTGATCGTTCTGAGCCTCCAATTTCAATAGTCCCATAATTCTGTTTATAAATAAGTTTACGGCCATGATCTTGGTTGCATTGTTTACCGCCGTTGCCAGGAAATTTAGAACAATTTTCACTGATATTTTGACCTACGGAGGCGGAAATGGAACGGGAAAAATCGGAAATTAATTCCCTGCTAGTAGAAGAAATTGCTTTCATAGAGAGGCCTTTTTGATAAATACCAATGATATGGATCGACAGGGCTCCGATGGCAAGCAGCAATACACTGAAGAAGGCTAAGGCGAGCGATAGTTCAACAATGGTAAAGCCATTTGTGGTTTTGAGTGGTTTATTAGGACGATTAACCATTGTTTTCTCCTTGATAATCTGGGTTGTGAAGCCGGATAATAGTACCGATAGTGGTGGGGATTGAGCGGCTAGGAGCGTACCAGCAAGTACGAATATGAAAATCAAAATACTCAGGCGTGGATTTTTTAAGCTCTTCATCGGTGGCTGATTCTGGATTACTAATACCAGTCATGTCTCTAGTGGCGATGATCCAAATTCCTTCTACTTTGGCCACTTTGTTAAAGGTGGTTACTTCGGTGACACTTTGCTCTAGAAGGTTTTCTTCAGAATTGCCGCCAAGATCGGAGGTGAAAATAAGACGAGGCGAAAGAGGAGTAGGTCCAAACAAGGACGAGCTGGGGTCGGAAACAAGGGCAGTGCGTTTTATTAGGACTGGATCGAGATTTCTGGTGTTTAAAATGAAGGCTTTGTCTTGAAAGATGTTGTGAATTGATTCGCTACTGTTATGAGTGTCGTAATAAGCATTGCAGCCAGTATTTTTTTCTTTGGTGCCAACAGCTTCAAATTCGGAAATTTTGGTAGGGTTATTGATGAGGCTGGGTTGGTGACTGGTGCCAGACACGATTCTGCGCCAAAGTTTGGTGTAGGGATGATCATAATCGTCCAGTTCATCTTCAGATTGATACTGATTGCGCTCAGCTAGATAAGAATTATGAATAAAACGTAGGGCTTCGGCCTGAGCGTCCACCTCGTTGCGGGCGGTTTCTAGCTCAAGGGTGCCTTGAATGGTAGAAAGGTCACGGTTCATAAGAGAAATTCCAATAATTGAAATTAGACAAAAAACTGTGATAGCTATGGTGACTTCTAAAATAGTGTCACCTCTTCTGGTAGCGAAAAAATATTTTTTTATGGGCATGCGGTTTGACTTTCTGCTGAATCTGCGGGCAGAAGCTCTATGGCCGAAGCGTTGTGCCCACCAGCTTTAATGCGAATTGCGCGACGACGATTGGTGATGAGATCGTCTGAGCCTACGCAAAGAGTAATGTCTTTGGTGTTGGAAAAACTGGATAGTTTGGGGTTAAGGAATTTATTACGATAGTGGACGAATTCTGCGATTTTGCTAGGACTACATTTAGAATCGAAGGAGGGGGCACCGACTATGTTGTCTGGGGTTGATACCAGATTTTCATAGGTGTAGGTGTGGACCGTGCCGGAAAGAGGAGAGCGCACAATTAAAACCATACCCTTGAGGCCTTGACCTTTGGTGGCGGATTCAATGTTGGCACCCCATTGTGGGTCGTAGGAAAAACTGCTACCGGCGGAGCTAAGTCCGCAAAAGTTATCGTTATTTTCGACGGAAACAAAATCCGCTTTGACTAATTGCAGAGCAACAAGTGCATCGTCGGTGATGTCTTTATCTTTGTCGCCAGAAGAAAGATATTTTTTGTTGATTAATTTATCGGTAAAAATGTCACCGATAATATCATAGGTGAAAATTCTACTAGTATTGTCTTGAGCGTCAAGATTAGAGCCAAAAACAATGAGCTTGCCATAGATGGCACAATCGGTACGACCTGGCTGATCGTCCGAAGCGCTGAGATAGGTTTTTTTAAAGGCGGAGGTGGTGCTGTGACTTAAGCCGATAGATGCGATTGAGCAAAATTCTTTCTTTTCGATCTGACCTTTGCGGGAATTTTGCACATTAATAACCTCAGAATAGATACGACGAAGAACTTCGTTGAGATCGTTTACTGTGTCATTGAAACGATGATGGGAAATCGAGCGAGTAATTCCAAACATGATACCCATCAATAAAAGTGCAGACAAAGCCAAAAATAGAGATACCTCCATAATGGTAAAACCTCTGGTGCGACCTTTTTTAAACATAAGTTTATTATATATAACAAAAATGGGTTCGTAAATAGCTAGAAAAGAGTGAGGTGGTTGCGTGGTAAAAAATACAATACAGATTTGCGATTTTGGGGTTGACACACTATATATAGTGTCATAAACTAAACATAGACACTATATGTAGTGTCTGGGAGGGAAACTGGTGATAGAGAGACAAAGCCAGTGAAGTCGCTTCTAGACACGAAAAGTGCAAAGTAAAAACAAAAATTGAATTATTAGGAGGTATTTTTTATGTTCAAAAAAATTAAAAAACGCGATGGGAAGATTGTAAATTTCGACCAGACTAAGATTGCAGAAGCGATCGAGAAAGCTGGGCTAGTGACTGGTGAGTTTAAGGGGGAGCGTGCTAAACAGTTGTCGGAAAAAGTCATGAAGCTGGCGGAAGAAAGTATCACGGAGCGGATTCCGCAAGTTGAGCAAATCCAAGACGTCGTGGAAAAAGTGCTGATGGAATCGAGTTTTAAGAAGACGGCCAAGGAATATATTACTTATCGCCAAAAGCGTAATAATGTGAGGACGGCTAAGTCGAATTTGATGAATATTTATCGTACGATTTCTTGTGCGGATGCGTCGGAAGATTCAGATGTGAAGCGTAGTAATGCAAATGTAGATGGTAATTCGGCGATGGGTAAAATGTTGCAATTTGGAGCGGAGGGTTCAAAGGTGTTTGCAAAAACTTTACTGATGAAGCCGGAGTTTGCACAGGCGCACGATAATGGTGATATTCACATTCATGATTTGGATTTTTACGCTACTGGGACTTTGACGTGTTGCCAGACGGATCCGCTAAGATTGTTTGCGGATGGCGGTTTTAATACTGGTCATGGCCATTTGCGCACGCCAAATTCGATTGGCTCTTATGCGGCTCTAGCGGCGATTATTTTACAGGCCAACCAAAACGAGCAGCATGGTGGCCAGTCGATTCCGAATTTTGACTATGCGATGGCACCTGGAGTAGATAAATCTTTTAGAAAAGCTTTGAAATCGAATATTAAAAAATATAATGAATTTAAAGATGTGAAACTGAAAGTGGAAGTGCCAGAAGATTTGAAATTTGGCGACGAAGCGACACTAAAAAAGTTGAAAATTCCAGCGAGTGTTGTAAAAATGTCAACAGAAGACGTGGAGAAGCAGACTTTTCAGGCGATGGAAGGTTTGGTGCATAACCTTAATACGATGCACTCGCGGGCAGGGGCGCAGGTGCCGTTTACCTCGATTAATTTTGGGACCGATACTTCGCCGGCAGGGAGACTAGTGAGTCGATGTTTGTTGGATGCGACCGATGCGGGGCTAGGCAATGGCGAAACACCGATTTTCCCGATTTCAATTTTTAAGGTAAAAGAAGGGGTGAGTTATAATCCAGAAGACCCGAACTACGATCTGTTTAAGCGTTCGATGGAGGTGTCCTCTAAGCGCTTGTTCCCGAATTTTGTCTTTTTGGATTCACCGTTTAATTTAAAGTACTATAAAAAAGGTGATTATCGTTCGGAAATTGCCACGATGGGTTGTAGAACTAGAGTGTTTAGCTCGATTTTCCCAGAATCAGATGGTGTGGCGACGGGGCGAGGCAACTTGTCTTTTACCACTGTAAACTTGGTGCGACTAGGTATTAGAAATGGGATTGCTCTGGGCGAACGTAAAAAAGCGGATTGGACGGAATTTTACAAAGAGTTAGACAGTGTGATGGATTTGTGTCGTGATCAGCTGCTGGAGCGTTTTGAGTTTCAGGCAAATCAACATGTGCGTAATTTCCCGTTCTTGATGGGTCAGGGCAACTGGTTTGGTAGCGAGAAATTAGGGCCAAACGATAAGTTGCGTGAGGTGATTAAGCATGGAACTTTGAGTATTGGCTTTATTGGCTTGGCGGAAACTTTGGTAGCGATGGTGGGCAAGCATCATGGCGAAGACGAAGAAGCGCGTGAACTGGGGTTGGATATTATTTCGCACATGCGGGAGCGTTGTGATTTTTACAGCAAAAAACATCGTTTGAATTTTAGTTTATTGGCGACGCCGGCGGAAGGTTTGTCTGGGCGTTTTACTAGAATAGATCGCAAAGAATTTGGCGTGATCAAGGGAGTGAACGATCGAGATTTCTACACCAATTCATTCCACGTGCCAGTTTATTATCCAATTTCAGCCTTTGACAAGATTGAAATTGAGGCACCGTATCATGATTTGTGTAATGCTGGACATATTTCTTATATTGAATTAGATGGCGACCCTTCGCAAAATATTGATGCGTTTGAGGCGGTAATTCGCAAGATGAAGGAGGCCCATATTGGCTATGGTTCGGTAAATCATCCGGTGGATCGCGATCCAGTGTGTGGATTTTCGGGGATTATTTCAGGACAGCGTTGCCCGTCTTGTGGACGCGAAGAAGGTGATGTGCCGTTTGAGCGATTGCGCCGAATCACTGGGTATTTAGTAGGGTCTTTGGAACGCTGGAACGATGGTAAGAGAGCAGAGGAAGCGGTGCGAGTTAAGCATAATGTGAACGGGGTTTATGGCAAGGCTGAAAAATCAGCGCGCGAGGCAGCTAAGGCCAAAGCAAAATCGGCGCTAGGAAAAGCCTAATGCAGATTCGTCTATCTGGCCCAACTGAACACGACAACATTGTGAATGGTTACGGTCTGAGAGCGGTGTTATGGACTCAAGGGTGCTATGCGCACTGTAAGGGCTGTCAAAATCCGGAAACTTGGGATCCTGAGGGGGGCGTTTTGGTAAACATAGAAGACGTAAAAGATGAAGTAAGGAGTTTTAAGGGCCAGGCTGGATTGACTTTTTGCGGGGGCGAACCGTTCATTCAGCCGGAGGCCTGTTTGGAAATTTCATGTTTTGTGAAGAAAGAGCTGGGCTGGAATGTGTGGTCTTTCTCGGGTTACACTTATGAGCAAATTAAGGAAATTGGGGGCGCGAAGTGGGAATTTTTGAAAAGTTTAGATGCTTTGATTGATGGTCCTTTTATCTTAGCAGAGCGAGATTTGACCATGAAATTTAGAGGTTCGAGAAACCAACGTTTGCTGCATTTGAAAAACGGCGAAATTCTATCAATAGAATAAGATTATTTAGTAATTTTTTGATAGTGTTTGAAACGTTGGCAGGCGGTGGTAGTAAAATTTTGTAGGTGCTGAGCATGCGATTCTACGGTGTTAAAATTGAAATTTTCTTGAACCGCCCAAAGCGCGATTTCGGTGATAAATTCCGCAGAAAAGAAAGTGTAGATGCGCTGATTAGTGGCTCGGTCATAGATACTCCAGTTTTTGGTGAGTATGGGGCGAATTTTAGACATGACGATGAGACCGAGTTCGACATTATGCATCCTGACGAGAATGTCCACAAAAGTTCTATTGCGATAAATCAGGATGAGAAGTCTGGTGATAAATTCCTGCTGGGAAAGGTTTTTGGTTTTGTCTGAAGCGAGAAATTGTTCGAGCTGCTCTAGCAGATTGGCTTGATTTTGCTGAAATAAATCGTTTAAGCCGTGATAGTGGCGGTAGAAAGTTGTGTCGGATACGAAGGGCTTTGACAAATTCTGGTAACCGAAACTTTGTAGCTGCCGTATTTTTTCAAGATAAAGCGCAGGGACTGAAAAATTTTTTGCTCGGATAAGCGATATCTTAGTGTTTGTTTGGTCCTGCCCCGCCCTAACATGTTGTTTGCAGTATATCATATTTAAAACTTAACACCAGTATTTGGCGCTCTTAATTTAATTTTAGGAGAGGGCGAAGGAGTTGATTGATGGACATCGCTAGACGATGGTTTAATGGTAAAAGAGGTAGGATTTCCTTTGAGGCCAAGATTGTTGATCGGGATTAAGGTAACTGTGGTGGCTCGATTTGGGGGTAGATTTTTAATATGAAAAGTTTCTTTGGTGGTCAAGCCCATGGGGGCTTCATCAATGATGAGGTAGGTGGCTACTGCATCTGAGGGGCGAGAGAAAGAAATGGCTTGAGTTTTGGGATTAAAGGAAGGGTTGGTGATAGTAGGGAGGTTTTGGTTTGGGGCAAAAATATGAAGATCGGCAGACATGAGGCTGGTGCGTCCAGAAGAATCGGTAGCCCGAACTTGGACGAAACTGTTAACAGGGGTGTCATAAGTGTGCTGAATATGTGGAGATTGGGTGGAAGTTTCGAAAATTCCATCAGCATCTAAATCCCATTCAAACTGATAAGAGGTGGCTGGGTCTGATAAGTCGAGTTTAAAATCTATAGTGTCGCCAACTGTGCCGAGATAACTGGTTTGTACGAAAGAAATGTCGGGACGGTGACTAATCTGATCGGAAAATTGGAAGGTTGAGACCTCTGGGTCGAAGACTTTACCGCCAGTCATGTTGGCTAGATCTTGATATAGCGAATGAAACTCGGGCGGAACCACTGGATAGATACTGACTGGGTCGATTTTAAGGGAAAGATTGACAACGTCTTCTGGGGTGGTGCCATCGTGATCTGGAGAATGAAAGTCATCATCAGTAATGGCGATAACGGATTTAAGGGCGGCTTTTCGCCAAGGGGTATCATTCATGACGGTTTTGAGGGCAGAAAGTAATGATTCTGCGCTATCGCCGCCACCGTCGAACTCTATTAAGTCAAGTTTATGGCGAAAATCGTCAAGACTACAGCCAAGATCGCAAAGTCGATGAGGGTGGTAATCTTCTATGAGATCACGGTAGTCATAGAGAGAAATGCGACCACCTTGTTTAACTATGTCTTGAGCTAGCCGCAAGGCTCTATCTTTAAAATAGTTCGATAATCCACTCATTGAACCGGTGCTATCGATTAAAATGACGGCATCATGTTTAGAAAAACTTGGAGGCGATGGCTGAAGGTTTTTCTTAATGGCTTGCAGAATCACTTTGCTAGCAGAATTGAAACTGCCATCTGAGCTATAAGCTAGGTGAGTTTTTAGTAGAGTATTGGAAGTGCTTAGACTGAGATTTGACAAATCTGCAACATTGAAATAAGATCCGCACATAAAATCTGCCTCATTACACCAAGCGCCAATTTTGTCGATGTAATTGGAAGATTGATAAGGTTTGAGGGCTTTTAGAATGCCTTGATTGGTGCGACAATCTGGAACGTGCTGACGATAATTGGAAAAATAGAGGTTTTGACAGGCGGGAGGAAAAAGACCGAATCCTTCTGGTAGATAGAGTTTAGGGTCGCCAAAAGTGGCGGCGTAGATAATTTTATTAGAATCCAATTCCAGCAAAGCTTTACTGATCACCATGCCGCCTTGAGAGTAGCCAGCGAGGACAAATTTGGCACTCGGGCAGGCGGCAGTGACCTCGGAAATGTATGATTTTATCTCGGCGATACCCTCTTCGACGCTGCGACCAAATTCAAAAGCTTCACCTGCGCTGACGTAGGTACCTAGCAAAACTTTCGTGTCATTGATCGCCACGGCTGGATAACGATGACCGCCGTGAGCAGAGCTGCCGAGATCGTAAAAATGATATTTGAGTCCTTTGAACTCACGATTAATGGAAGAAATCATGGACGACTTAAAGGCTGAAAAATTAGGGCCTGAACCAACTGCTTCTCCTGAGCCACGAGCGAAGATAAAATGTACGTTACTACAGGTTTTGGCAAAAACTGATGGAGTTAGTAAAGATAACGGACTGACGATGAGACTGACTGAAATTAAGACGTGAAAAAGAAGCTGAAGAAACACAAATATTGGCCCTCGTTTAAGTTGGTATTATACCGCTACAAAAACTTTGGACTAAGGTTAATAAAAAAGTCTAAAACTAACAAGCATAAACATTTTAGGATCCGAACAGGAAGGAAAGCCACTGTTTGAGATTGGGAGGAGCTTCAAAAATAGGCCGTTCTTTGCGTTTTTGATGCTTGGCCTTAGCAGTGGCGCTATTTTTAGGTAGATAGACTAGGGTTTCGCCAGGAAGTTTCTTATTTTGTTGACGACGAGCTGCTAACTCCTGGTATTCTGCCGAGGCAAAATAGCGATTTTCAAGTTCAAGATTTTCAACTTCAAGTTTTAGTAAAGTTAGTTCTCTTTTGCGGGATTCGATACGTTGTTCCAATTCCCAGTTGCGAGACATAGAGGAGATGGCTCCCCAAGTCCAAGCAGCGCAGAGTGTAAGAGCAGTGATTAGAGCTAATTTTTCGACTGTGAAAAAATCGTGCTTGATAAAATAGTTGAAGCGACGAAGCTTGACTTTATAGTATTCTGATTTGAAGCGACGTTTGATCATATTTATGCTTAATAATTATAACATTCTGTAGTAGAATAAAGAAGTGGTCGGGGGCGTAGCTCAGGGGTTAGAGCAGTCGGCTCATAACCGATTGGTCGCTGGTTCGAACCCAGCCGCCCCCACCAATTTTGCAATTAAAATAAGCCCCGAGGGGCTTATTTTAATCTAACAAGTTGCAATTATTTCTTTTTGGAAAGGGTCAAGAAACCGTTGCGTGGATTTTCGTTAACTTGACGATCAGCTGGAAGATCAACTGGGGTGCCTTTGGCATTTTTCTCGGTTTTAGCAAAGAAATAAATAGTTTGTTTTTTGCCGCCGCGTAGAGTGACTTCGGATTTGTGTAGGTAGTAGGTAATACCTTTACTGTTGGTATGACTATAGGCCATGTTTCCTCCTTAATTGATATAGCCCTATCTTATGGTGCCGAGGTTAAAGTGTCAATAGTTTTAGTAAATTTTATTATTAAAACAGAGGTGATTATTTGATAATTTTAAGAGCAGACCAGAGGAACAACCACGCTACCGAGCGTAAAATTATAACGATGATGAGCAGGAGGCAGATGAGTGAAGAGAAGCCAGAGAAAGTGGGGGACCAAAGAGGTGAAGCGAAATCATAGCGATAAAGGTTGGTGGAAGGCAAATCAACATTGGTTAGAGATTGATCGGTGGTGGGATATTTATCTAATTCGCTGGTAAAACAGTTGAGATAAGCTGGTGAATTCCATTGCCAGCCGTTTTGAATTGCTTGTGGTTTACAAACTGCCATGGCTTTGGCGAAAATATTGCCATTGGGGTTGGCGTCGGTGTTTTTTTCGGCGGCAGCCAGTTTGGCAGTGGCGTGACGAATGTACTGATGCTCAAGATAAAAAGGACCAGTACCGAAGGTAATACGGGTATCGCCATTTTTTTCAACCACATTGATGACGGCGTGAGTGTTGGTAAAATTACGCAGTTTTTTGAGTGAAGTGGCGATTTTTTGGTCATCTTCAGCTTGATCAGCTTTTAGTACCTCGCTGCGAAGTTTGGTCATTTTTAGGTGATCAAAACGGAAAAAAGTGGCGGTGATGAACAATAGTGGGATAAGAATGAGAAAAAGTTGCCAGGTTTTGAGGCTGCGAAAAGACCTAGAAGTATCTAGGAAAAATTTGCGCGATTGACTAAAGAAATTGCCACCCATAATTAGCTAGATTATAACAAAAACAGGTCACGAAACCAAGAATCGGCTGGTCCGGCGGAAAGAAGCAAGATCAGATAGCCAGATTTTTGGTAGTTTTTGAGGGAAGCGGCTAGATTGGCGTCTAATTCTGCAGGTTTGGCGAGGGCGGGATTTTGGAGAGCTTGGATAAATTCTGCGGGCGAAATAACGGCTAAATTTGGGTCTTCACGGGTGAGAAAGGTGGGTAGCCAAAAAAGCTGGTCGCTATGGCTAAAAGCAGTTTGATAACCTGATCGAATCTGGTGTTGGCGGGTGTTTTGATGGGGTTGATAGACGGTAACGATGCCTTTTTTGCCAAGTTTTTGCGCTTCCTCAGAGGCGATTTGTAAGGTAGCGGCGATTTCTTGGGGGTGATGAGCATAATCGGAATAAACCCCGTCGGCAAGGCGCTCAAAACGACGATTGGCGCCTGGGAATTGGTTTAAAACACTGATGATTTTGGCCTCTGGGAGGTCCGGAAAGGCCTTTTTGAGAGCGGAGAGGGCAAGAGTGGCGTCTTGACGTCGCACTGCACCAGAGAGGCTAAGACGGGGGTCTGGGGCGATATCTTTAATTACCTGCTGGCTTTGCGCCTCAAATTGACGAAAAGCCGCTTGATAATCTTCAGGGGTGGGGTAGATATCGGCATGATCATAATCTACGCTAGTGATTAAAGAGAGATAAGGGTGAAAATGGAGGAAATTGCGGTCGTATTCGTCGGCTTCGTAGAAAAAATACTGGGAATTTGGGTCAAAATGACCAGATGGGGCAAAACTGAGGGTGGTGCCGACTAGATAGGAGACTGGGAGATGAAGCTGTTTGGCGGCCCAAATCAGCATGGCGGTGGTGGTGGTTTTGCCATGAGTGCCGGCAACAGCGATCAGTTTGAGATGTTTTTGCTCTAGCAGAAAGTTTAGAAATTCATCACGTTTGGAGGTCTTAATTTTAAGGGTTTTGGCTAGTTGTAGCTCAGGGTGGTCAGCTGGCAGGGATGAAGTGTAGATGAACCAGTCTACAGAGGTGGATTGGTGGATTTTTTGCAAGAAAGAACCGTCTTGAGGGCCGATTTCTAGAGGAATTTGGGCTTGATTTAGGTCGTCTAGAACAAGGCCGCTAGCGCGGTCGGAACCTGAGACGTTGAAGCCGGCAGACTGAGCAAGGAGAGCCAAAGGCCCCATGCCGGTGCCGGAAATGCCAGAAATATAGATGTTCATATGTTTATTATAGCAAAACTGAGGCACACCATAAGAATCTGGTAAAATTGAAGCATGAAAAGCTTGACGCTAGTAAAAAAGACTTTGGATATGCAGCTTGGGCATCTTTATGAACATATTTTTATAAAAACCCTGCAACAAACTTTAAAAGAGCAGGGTTGGCTTAGTTGTCTTGATTATCGGGTTGCGGGTTTAACTTCCGAAAAAGGATTTATAGTATTAAGAATCCACGCATACCACGAAAAACTGGCTTTACGGATTGAAAAAATGGTGGAAAATTTAAAAATTGATTTTTCGGAAGATGAAGTTGCTGGAGCTGCTTTGCAGATTTTTGCTGAAAAAATGGTAGATTCTGTGGGCTTTTCCGAGAAGACTGATAAAGGATTGGCCAGATTGAATCATAAAAAATGGCAAAAATTGGAAGATATGGGCGTAGATTCTGGCTTAAAAATACCTTATGATCAATATTTAAACCTAGATTTAGTTCCGCCAAATCAGTTTCATAATATAAGGCTGAGTTTGGGTTTTGATGGAGAAAATTCACTTTTGCCGCTGTTTTTGGTTTTGGGAAAAATTATTGAAAACAATGTTGCGGAATTGATTGAGGATGAACGGCATTCTTTTTTGACAAAAATGGATTTTGATGAGGAAAACTGCCTATTTGTTTCGGAGTTTCGTAGAAGCAAACGGCAAGAAGTCTCCGAAAAGGCAGAGATTGAGGTGGTAAAAGAAGTAATTAACACGCTAAAACAAACTGATCAACTTGAGAAGATTGTGGAAGCGGGACAAAAATCTTTTTGTATGGACGACGAATGGGTGTCGACTCCAATAGAGGTTTTGACGAGAAGTTCTTGCTTGGTTGGTGGCAAAGGGTGGCAAGAGTTGGCGAATGTTGAAAATATTTTGACAGTTCTAGACAAAATGAGTGTAAAAATTGATCTAGTTTAGTCTCTGATGATAGGGGTGGCGTGGTAGAATGATAATATGAAGAGAGTGAGATTAGTATTTCCGGAATACAACAACCCCGTGATGCAGGCTGCGATAAGGCGGTGTGACGATAAGATAGAAAGTATCAATGCAGATAGCTTGGCTAGGGCCTGTGAGTTGGTTTGCAGGGGTGAAGCGGATGGTTTGGTGGCGGGAATTGATTACACCTCTAGAGAGGTGATTTTGGCCTGCCGAGACGGAATTGGGCTCGAAGATAAGACATTTTCGGCCAGTTTTGTGATGGCAAAAGGCGAAAAAACGATAATTTTGGCGGATGCGGCAGCTTGTAAAAATCCAACTGAAGAGCAGTTGTTTGAAATTGTCTGTCAAACCTATGAAACAGCTTTGGCTACGCTGGAAGAGGAGCCAAAAATTGCGCTACTTTCGTTTTCTACGCTAGGGAGTGGGGGAAAAGATGCCTCTATTGACAAAATAAAGGCGGTTTTAGCGCGGTTACATGCAGAGAATCCTCATATCAAGGTTGATGGCGAGATGCAGCTTGACGCGGCTGTAAATAGGCAAATTGGGCGGAAGAAAGCGCCGAATTCTCCCGTGGCAGGGCAGGCGAATGTGTTAATTTGTCCAGATCTAAACGCTGGGAATATTTTGTATAAGTCGCTGGAGCAATTTGGGGGCTGGACGGCGGCGGGACCGATTTTGCAAGGTTTTCGGCGACCTTGCTCAGATTTGTCACGCGGGAGCACCGTGGAAGATGTGGTGGCAGTGATTTTGAATTTAGAAAAAATAATAAGGAGTAAAAATGGGTAAATTTTTTGGTACAGACGGAATTAGACAGAGTGCAGAAAAATTCACACCTGATTTTATCCAAAAAATTGTAGCGGGATTACTAAATTATGCGGAGGAGAACAGAGAGGCGAAAGAGGGCGCAATCAAGGTGTTAGTTGGGGGAGATACTAGAGAGTCGACCGAGTGGATGATTCGAGATTTTGAAAAGGCGCTGGAGGGGGCGGGAGCGGAGCATAGGACGATTGGAGTCTTTCCTACCCCTGGAATAAATTATGTATTTTATGAAATGGGGTTTGATTTTGCGATTGATATTACGGCCTCACATAACCCTTATCAAGATAATGGGGTAAAAATTTTTGAGCGAGGAGATCGCTGGGGCTTGAAAAAAGGCGTAAAGTTAAGTTCTGATGGGGTGCAGAAAATCGAGGAGAGGTTGGGGGCGGACCAGGTGGGTGAAATGGCGACGGTAAACTGGGAAGAGGATATTAGTGTAGAGGCAAAGGAGCGGTATTTGGCGCATTTAGAGGAGTATGTTGAGTCGATTAGGCCGATTGGGGCGAAATCGGTGCATAAAGTTGACCTGTCTAATTTAAAAATTGGTATGGATTTTGCTAATGGCGCGATGTCGAAAATAGGAGCAGAATTATTTGAGAAATTGGGGGCGAAAATTGAAAAAATTCATAGCGATGAGCAATTTGGGCAAAAAATTAATGCTGGTTGTGGTAGTACGAGTCTGGGCAGTTTAAAACAATTGGTACAAAATGAGAATTTGGATTTTGGGGTGGCGTTTGACGGGGACGGCGATCGCTGTTTGTTGGTGGCACAGGATGGCGAAGAAGTAGACGGAGACCAAATTATTGCTTTGATTGCGAACTATCTGGGACTTAAATCGGTGGTATCGACGGTGATGGTGAATCAAGGTTTATTGACTTGGGCAAATAAACAAGGTGTGAAGGTAGAGATTGTAAATGTGGGCGACCAAAACGTGGTGGCTAGAATGCGTGAAAAAGGAGTTTTGCTGGGAGGAGAACAGAGCGGGCATGCAATTTTACCGAATGAAACAATGGGCGACGGAATGTTGACGGCGTTGGTTGTCTGTAAAATCCTGAGCGAGGCTAAAAGGGATAATAGAGAGATTAGGGAAATGTTTTTGCAAAAAACGCCACAAACACTGGGGGCGCTAGAAGTAACGAAAGAAGAAAAGCTGAAATTTGAACAAATGGGAGCAAAGGTTAAAGAATTTTTGACAAAATGGACAGAGCGGCTAGAAGCGGAAAATGAGAGGTTGTTGGCGCGAGCAAGCGGCACGCAAAATGTAATAAGAGTTTCGGTTTGGGGTGAAGATTTGCAAAAAATTACTGATGAGACAGACCAGATAATGAAACAATTAAAATTAATTTTAAAGGATTAGTATGGTAAAAATTGAAAAGCTGACAAAATATTCACCAGAGGTTGCGGAAGGGGTGAGGGGGCTTTTGATTGAATTGTCTCGAAGTGGTAGGGATGGGGGCGAAGTGCCTAAGGAATGGTTCGATGAGTTAATTAAATCAGATTCGCATGATATGTTGCTAGCGGTAGAAAATGAGAAAATTTTAGGAATGTTGACCGTAACAAAATTGATGGGTCCCGGAATTCGACGTCATGCTTATCTCGAAGACTTCGTAGTGTCAGCGGCGGCAAGAGGAAAAGGAGTGGGCTCACTGTTGTGGGAGAGCTTGTTAGCATGGGGAAGAGAGAAAGGCTGTGAACGCTTGGAGTTTACATCTGGGGCAGACCGAGAAAGTGCGCAGAAGTTTTACCAAAAAATGGGGGCTGAAATTTATAAGACTAATTTTTTCCGTAAACAACTTTAGGATTTGTTACGGAGCGAGATAAGATGCCAAATAATAGGGCTGAGAAAAGATAGATATGGAGCGCGTTGGGTAGGCCAGAAAAGAAGTTTAGGGTGGCGGCGAAGGCAAGGATAAAAATAAATATGTAGGCGTGCGCCGATTTGATAAACAGATAGAAAATTGAGATAAGACAAAAGAGAATTAAGATAACTCCGACAAAACCTAGTTCAACTAGTACTGAAATGAACTCGTTTTGAATGATTTCTTTGGGCGTACCTAGAAGGTTTGGGTTCTTAAGGTATAAGGCTTGACCTGAGCCGCCTAAGCCGACGCCAAAGAGAAGGTTTTTTGGAGAGTCATCCCAGAGGTCAAGTCCGTATTCGGAGAGTTTGAGGCGGATGGTTGTGGATTCGGCGATGTAGCCATCATTAGAAGAGGTGACGTTTGGAGTGGGTTTTATTGGATTGTTTGGAGGAGCTACTGGTTTAGTTGGGTGGCTGGAATGGTTTCTCAGATCAATTTTGCCTAAAGATAGATGATGGATAGATTTGGCGACACCAGATTGAAAAGTATCATTTGTGAGAGAAAGGGCGGAAAAAATGCCTTGACAGAGTAAGCTCAGAACGAAAGCGACTGAGGTAGCGACAATAATAGTTTTGAGGTTGGATTGAAGTTGATAAGGCTTTTTGATGATTGACAGAATCATTAAGGCGAAGACGGCCAGTAAAAAAGCATAGATGGCGCCACGAGAGAAGGTCAGGAAAAGAGAAAAAATTAACAAGATAGTTAGAAAAGGGAGGATTTTCTGAAATTTGTCTTGCTTAGGAAGGAGGTTTTGGCGAAGTTGTTGATTAGATATGAGCAGGAGAGAGAGAAGGGCTGGAACGAGCAGAAGGTTGCCCATAAATTGAGGTTCAATGGCGAAACCGTTAGGGTGCGGGAAACCGAAAGTTCGGTAGGTGCAGCCCGAACAGAGAAGAGTTAGACTGCGGTTAAGACCGAGAAGGTCTAGGACACACTGCAGAAGGCAAAAAACAGAGAAAAAAGCGCCGTTTAAGATAATTAGTTTGATTATTTTTGTTTTTATTTTTTGGCTGGAAATAAGTTTTGGTATTGTCAAGATTGAGATAAAAAGACAGAATAAAACCGCTGCGGTGAGAAGGCCGCGGAGCCGGCTAGGTGAAATTAGCGCGGAAACAGCTATGAAGATGGCGGTTAGAATAAAGCTTACTGCGATAAATGGGCGTATTTTGGCGGGAAAACGCCCAAAAAGAGAGTTTAGTGATTTGGGTAAAGATGGAAGAGACAACAGAGAGAAAAGAGCCAGCCAGAGTAAGGAAATAGTTAGTTCTAGGTTCATGAAGGGAAGGGTGGCAATTTCTATACGGGGATAATAGGATAAAAACAGGGCTGTTGGCAAGAGATAAACCAGGAGGAGGCGAAATTTATTGCAGTTTCTCATCCACTATGGCCTTAATGTTGTGTTTGAAGTTAGTATCAGAAAACTGAGTGGAAGTTTGTGGCACCACTTGGGGTGAAAAACTTTTCTGATCGAATTCTTTAATAGTATGAGAGAGGGAACTTGTGGTCTGGTTGAGGAAAAACAGGCCGTTCTTATCTGGTATCACATAGTCTTTGGCCCCTCCCTTAGCGTAAGCGATTACGGGGCAACCTGCAGCCAGAGCCTCAACCGGTGCAATGCCAAATGGTTCTTCTGATGGGAAAATAAAGGCTTTGGCATAGGTAAGATACTGTTTGAGTTCGGTTTGATTGAGTGGCGGCAAAAAATGAATTAAGGGGGAACCTTGGGCAAGTTTAACTAACTCAGGATGAGCGGAGCCATCGCCAATTAAAACTAATTTTTGATTATTTTCAAGACAGGCTTTGATGGCAAGATCTAGGCGTTTCCAGCCAACTTGACGAGAATAGTTGATAAAATAAGGTCCGTCGGCAGCTATCTGTTCTGGGCTAAGTAATTCTGAAAACCGAACAGAATTTTCGGAGTTTTCCACAGGTGTGGAATTATGGTTGGTTGGATGTTCGGTTTCACTTGTTTGACTTTTATGGTTTTTTATTGTTTTATTTGAATTAGTTTTCGCTTGACAATTCCCTATTTTTATTTTTTCTTTTAAGGCTTGTTGGAACGTCTCAACTGCAACTGGTGGATGCGCAACAATTGCTTCCCTTTTATAGTGTTTGGTAATTTCCAAGGCAGCATAATTTGAGCAAGTTAGGAAAAAATCTGGGCGTTGGGCCGCTTTAAAGTCCGCTTTTCTGGCGGGAGCAACTAGACATTTGAGCCCTAATCTCATAACAGGATTTAACGGGCCGAAGCCTGGATCTTTGATATAATCATCATATTTTGACCAATAATACTGAGTTGGCATGTGGCAATAACAGAGGTGTAGGGCCTGATGGTTTGGTTTTTTAGTAATAACAGACTTAGCTTCTGCGCCAGTGACAGATATGACTAAGTCGTAATCTGATAAATCTAAATGGTTAAAATAAAATTGTCTAAGTGGACCAATGAAATAGCGTGACCAGGTGGGAAAAAAATTAAGCCAGCCGGTTTTGACTGTAACATGCTTAAACCAATCAATTTTTTGGGGTCTGTATTGAGAAGTGTAAATGGGGGCATCAGGATAGAGCTCGTGAATGGAGGCTAAAACACGTTCAGCACCACCAAAACTAGTCAACCAATCACAAACAATGGCAACCTTAATTTGTTGGGGCTTACGGCTCATCATTTAGCTCCTTTGCGTAAAAATACGACACCAAAAGTACGAACTAATATTTGTAGGTCTAAGAAGATGGACCAGTTTTGGATATAGTATAAGTCAAGGGCGCGTCGTTCGGCAAAAGAAATGTCGCGACGACCCGAAACTTGAGCTAGACCAGTTAATCCAGCTTTGACCGATAGCAGTAGGGAGCGGTCGCCATAATTGCTTAGTTCCCCAGCGACCAAGGCTCTTGGGCCAACTAGAGAAATGTCTCCTTTGACGACGTTAAATAATTGCGGAAGTTCGTCAAGCGAAGTGGCGCGTAAAAATTTTCCAATTCTAGTGATGCGTGGGTCGTTAGGAATGAAATCGCCATTTTTGCGGTATTCTTTGATAATTTCAGGTTTTTTCATCTTGGTAAAGGCCGCTTCTGGTGAGAGTCCACAATACTTGGATTTCATGGTGCGAAACTTGTAGATTCTAAAAGGTTGCTGGTACTGGCTGAGGCGTTTTTCGGAATAGGTGGCAGGAGAACGAAAATCGGACAATTTGATGATGATCCAGATCAAAAGCATGGGCAGGGCGGCTAAAATGAGAAATATGCTACCGAGCAAGATGTCGACTAGACGTTTAGCGATGCGAGCATCTCCGATGAGTGGAGTGACTTTGATGAGCATAGCTGGAGTGGTGCCAATTAGCTCTAGTTCACCAAAATGTGAAGAAAGCGTAGCTTCGGAAGGAACGTAGTAATAAAACAGATGGTGATCGATGGATTGTTGATAATTATATTCGGTTTGATGGTCGTCGGTTTGAAAAATAGCATCAGCTTGGACGTTTTCCAATGCAATTTTAAGCGAGGGCTGTTTGTAATCTTTAAGATGTTTAGGAATGAAATTGTTGTGGGCGACAATGCCGGCTAATTCGTAACCTTCTTCAGGGAAATCAACGATGCGACTGGCTAAACGCTCGGTGTTTTGGCTGTTGCCAACAATAATGACACGAATAGAGCCGCGGTGTCCTTTAGTAAAGAGGTAGCGGACAAATCTTAAAATAAATCTCACTGCGGATAAGCTGATAAAACAAAAAATAGCAGCATAAATAGCTACAGGGCGCACGGGAAATAAGGTGCTGGAGGTGAAGAAGTCATAAGTAATTAGAGACATAATTCCAACAATAGAGGCGATGGCGAGACGAAAAATTTCAGATAGATGGTTTTTGGCTAAAAAAACTTTCTTTTTATAGAGGCTGAGGGAAACCAAGATAGCTATCCAGGCGGGGACTAAGGGTAAAATCGAGATGATAAATTTAGATAAACTGGGGGCAAAATAATAAGGTCTGGAATCTATGTGGGTGCGAAAAAAATAAGCAAAAAGGCAAGAAGCTAGAATTGCACTAACATCAAAAATGATCAAACAGGTCCTAAACACCAGTCCAGGGTTCTTTTTCATGTTTATTATTATAGCATGTCGCTATTCTACTGTCACAGATTTAGCGAGGTTACGTGGTTGGTCAACATCATATCCGCGAGCAACCGTGACGTAATAGGCAAACAGTTGGTCAACGATATTGAATAAGATAGGAGTGAGCAGGTTGAGTTTGGAGTCAACCTGAATTACGGCTTCAACGGCTAGATCTTCGAGAGGCTGGTCGGTGATGGCGATGACGTGTCCACCTCGAGCTAAGACTTCTTGAATGCCAGAAATAGATTTTTTGTACAAACTATCATGAGGTAAAATTACTACTTCGAAGAAACGGTCATCAACAAGAGCGAGCGGTCCGTGTTTTAGTTCACCGGTAGGATAAGCGTTGGCATCAATATAGGAAATTTCTTTGAGTTTTAATGCTCCCTCTAGGGCTATAGGGTAAGCGGTATCGCGCCCCAGATAAATGGCATGGTCGTAAGCTTTGTATTTTTTGGCCACTGATTTGATTTGATCGGGTAGAGTTTGGAGGACTTTAGCAATTTGGTCTGGTAGTTGAGAGATTTCATCAATGAACGGTTGTAGAACAGCGAGACCTATGCCTTTGGCTTGAGCCATCATAAGACCAAACATAATAATGGTGATGGCTTGTGAGGTGAAAGCTTTGGTGCTAGCTACGGAGATTTCAGGCCCAACGTGAACGTAAGTACCACCATCAACTTCACGAGCGATGGTAGATCCGATGGCGTTGACGATACCGATGGTTTTGATTCCCTGTTGTTTGATGGAACGAAGACAGGCGAGTGTGTCGGCGGTTTCGCCAGATTGAGACACAATGACAGCTACCGAGTTTTGGGGAATATGGGCGTTACGGTAGCGATATTCGGAAGCTACGACCGCTTCAAAGGTGATATCTGGAACAAATTTTTCAATATAATAGGCGGCCAACTTGGAGGCATAGTGAGCGGTGCCACAACCCACCAAGATAATATGCTTAAGTTCTTTAAGCTCTGATTGAGAAAGATTGATACCACCAAGCCTGACGGTGTGATTATCTAAATCTATTCGACCACGCAAGGTTTCGGCAAGTGATTGGGGTTGCTCCATAATTTCTTTAAGGAGAAAGTGATCATAACCATCTTTTTGAATAGCCGAGAGGTCGGTTTGGATGGTTTCTAGTTTATGAGAAATGGGTTGAGAGTCTAAAGTTTTAATGCTAACGTTTTCTGGTGTGATGGTGGCGACTTCGCCATCGTTCAAGTAGATAGCTTTTTCGGTGTAGCCAATGAGGGCAGAAGCGTCGGAGGCTAATAAGATTTCACTAGATCCAACACCGATGACTAAAGGTGATCCAGAGCGAGCGGCGACGATTTCTTTGGGATTAAGGTCAGAAATAACAGCAATACCGTAGGTACCTTGCACTAATTTGAGGGCTTGAGTGACGGCGTTAGACAGAGGATGCTTGCCATCTTGATAAAAGGAATTTATGAGTGCGACTAAAACTTCTGAATCGGTTTCTGATTGAAACTGGTGTTCCTTTTCTAGTTGAGATTTGATAGCTTTGTAGTTTTCGATAATGCCGTTATGGACCAAAAATAAGTGGCCGGCCTGATGGGGATGGGCGTTTTTTTCGCTAGGTTCACCGTGGGTAGCCCAGCGAGTGTGCCCGATGCCGATAGAGTCAGTTGTTTTATGTTTGGAAATTTTCTGTTCAAGATTAATAATTTTACCTTGGGCTTTGAGCAAAGTGGGATTTCCGGATGAATTTTCGGTGACGATACCCGAAGAATCGTACCCACGATATTCTAGCCGCTTTAAGCCGCTGACTAAAAAGTCTTGAGCATTATTATTACCGATATAGCCCACAATACCACACATATTAAACCTCCATTTATAGCTATATTTAACTATAAAATAATGGTTTGATCAAGCGTAGTTGGCTTATTTGATAGTTGTGCTACCGCTGATAATGCCGGTTTTGTTGCTGGTAGTGACTATGATTTTGATCTGCCAATTACCTGAACCAAGCTCACTGACGGGTATGTCAAAACCTTGGCAAGAAGATGAGGAGGGGTTGTTAATGGTGGGGGCAGTTTTGGTGATAGTTTTATTTGGGCTGGAGAGGATAAGTTTGCATTCGCCAGAGATAGTTTGGTCGATGTTAGTACGGATAACGAGGGTGCCGGAATTAACAGAAGCGTGGGTGATGGACCCGGTGAGTCGATCTAGAGTGTTTGGGTTGGGACCTTCGTACTGAGGTGGGGTTTTGCTAGGGGCGACAGGTTTTTCGGTTGTCTGCTTGGTTTTTTTGGTTTGAGTGGCCTTTTTCTGGGTTTTTTGAGGTTTTTTGGTAGAGGTTTTAGTTGTTTCGGTAGTGTCAGGCGTAGTGTTGAATGGTTTAGCAATGTAAATGTAGCCGCCGACCGAAATAGCGGCAAGAAGGCAAACGAGAATTGTCCTTCTAATTTTTTGAACACGTTTTTTGTGTGAGTTTTTGGGGCGCAAGTTTTTTGATCGCATATTAGTTTAAAATTAACAGAGTTAAATTGATAAGTCAAGAAAAGCGTTAGTTATTTGAAGAGCCCTTGGTGTTTGCGGCCATGGTGAATAAGGATTGGGATAGATTTGGCTTGGAGTTGGTTGACGATAGATTCGGTGTGCTTGATGTAGTTTTCGACGGATTTTGAAGCTGAAAGTTTGGTGATAGTTTCGATTTCTGATGAGCTAAGTTTAAAATCTTTAAGCCAAGTTTTGAGTAGTTCCCTAGCTTCCGTTTCGGATAAATCTTGACTGAAAACGGTTTGATAATTGATGTGGTTTTGGTCGTATTCAGTAAAGAGACGGTCGATGATTTGAGTGACGAGGCGTCTAGGTTTAGAGGCTGAATGTTTGGATTCGTAAACTGCGGCAGCATAAATAAAGCGGGTGATGAGCTTGGAATTTTTGTACTTCTCACTACCGTCTGGTAAAGTGATGGCATATGGCAAAATGATGGTATTGTTTTGTTCGAGGAAGTGGCTGGTTTTTTGGTTTTTATAGCTTTGAGCACAGACGGAACAACCTGGGTCGAAGATATCGAGAGCAATGGGCTGAGATTTAGCGTCTTTGGAAACGGAAAGAGTTTGGTAGTTTTTAGGTAAATAATCTTCGGCGCGCCAAGTTTTGAGACGATCTGGAATGGCGGAGAAAATTTGGCCCCATTCACCGATATTTCTACCGACGTGTTCGACGATATTTTGAGGATCAGCTTGGTCAATGGTACAGGCTTCTGAGCCTAGGCCGCATTGACTAGGCTGGGAGACATTGCAGGTGCCGAAAACCCATAACGCTAGCGAAGATTTGATAGCAATAACGAGAGACCAGACGGTGATAAAAACGATAAGAACGGATACGGTTTCGATGGCGATAGAAATTGGTTTGACTAGATGAGGTTTTTTGAGAATAAATTTCTTAAGAATAGTGTTTTTGACGTCATCTTTGAAGTTGGTGTCACATTTTTGTAGACGAACTTTTTTAAAAACACAGTACCAAGCTTTTTTGAAAACCTGCCACCATTTTTTACCAATGGCTGGTTTGAAAAGACTCAAAAAAGCAACTCCAATTGAGAGAAAACAGAGGATAATAAAAGCAGCAATACAAACCATGGGTTTATTATAACACTAAAGTTTACTGAGTTGGGAGATGACGGCGGAGATGTCTTCGGGACGATTATGATAGCCGAGTGAAAGTCGGATTAGTGGTGGGTAGTGCATGACATGATCGAGATAATAGTGGGCACAGAAATAACCTGTACGCGCCATAATGTTTTCATCGGCGAGAGCGGAACCAAGCAGGTGACTGTCGAGATTTTCGACATAAAAGGTCATGGTTGGATTTTTAGCTTGGTTGATGAGGTGGATTTTGGGATGGGATTTTAGGAAATCAAAAAGCTCGGTAGTGTTGGCCGCGAGGTTTTGATGGTCGGATTTGGGTAAATTACTCAGCCAGTCAATGGCAGTACCGAGAGAGATAATCTCTCCCCAAGCTTGCAAGCCAGCTTCAAATTTTGTGAAGGCGTGATCTGGGTTGTCAGAAGACAAAAGATAGGTGTCGAAATTAACGTCGTCGACCATACCACCGCCAATGAAGGTTATGTCGATGAATTTAAGGAAAGATTTTTTAATAATGATGCCACCGAGCGATGGTGCGTACATTTTATGGGCGGAAAAACAGATGGCGTCGGCGTCGGTTTTGTAAAGTAAGTCAGGGTGATGGGCCATGGCTTGAGCGGCGTCGATGATAATAAAGCCACCAGATTTATGGACGGTTTTGATGACGGCTTTGATGTTTTGAAGTTTGCGACCATCGAAATTAGAAGCACAATTGACGATAACGAGAGAACTTGGTTCTAGATCGGAGAGGTTGATAGAACCATCTGGCTGGCGGGAGATAACTTTGCGGGGGAGGTTGTGAGTTTTAGCAAAGGTAATGCTGGCGAGAAAGGGTGAATTGTGTTCGATGTCTGAGGTGATAATTTGGTTAATTTGAGCTTTTTGAGGATTAAATTGCGATAATAACAGATTGATACCGTAGGTGGTGTTGAGGGTGAAAGATACAATGTAATCGCGTTTTTTTAATTTAAGATAGTCGAGTACTTTGGTGCGAGTGGCGGCGACTTTTTGGTCGGTGACACGTCCCCAATTATATTTAACCCGTTCGCCACAAGAGTTGTGCTTGGTGTAATAGCTAGTGAGGCTATCGATAACAGGTTGGGGACGCAGGGATTGGCAGGCGGAGTCAAAATAATGATCATTGAGGCTTAAGTAGTCAAAATCTTGCATATTTTTATTATAGCACCTTGATATTGCGGGAATTTTTGTAATCGATGAGATAGAGTGGGCGATTTTGAGTTTCAGTATGAATATGCGAAATGTAGAGTGCAGTGATAGCTTGGGAAATTAGAACTAATCCAACCAAAAAAGTAATAAAAATTGACATTTGTACGGCGCCATTCCAGTAAAGATGGAGTGGGTCGCCGAGAATGTACTGATTAATAATACAGAATAAACCTAAAATTGTGCTAGCAAAGGTGATGAAAATGCCAAGATAGCCAAAAATAATGAGAGGAGTAGCAGACATAGAGACAAAGCTATCGATGGCAAGTTTGAAGAGTTTTTTAAGATTATAAGATGGTTTGCCGGCAAGACGAGAACCGTAAGTGTATTTAATGTATTCCTGACGGAAACCGAGCCAATCGATTAGGCCGCGAGTAATGCGGTTATGTTCGGTGAGACGATTAAACTCGTCGATGACTACACGGTCAATTAGTCGAAAATCAGTGGAGCCTGGAACGGTGTGCTTATTACCCATGGCGCGCAAAATTTTGTAGAAAAACTTGGAACCGGTTTTTTGGACGAAGCCATGTTTAGTGAAGTGATCACGAACACCGGTGACAATTTCAGCACCATCCTGCCATTTTTTGATAAATTGAGGGATGATTGACGGTGGTTGCTGATTGTCAGCATCAATGGTAAGAACGGCTGCGCCGGAGGCGTGGGCTAATCCGGCGGCAAGAGCAGGTTCTTTGCCAAAATTGCGAGATAAAGAGAGGACGGCAATACGCTGGTCTTTTTCGGCGATAGATTGGATGATTTTTAAACTATCGTCACTAGAACCATCATTGACTAAAATAATTTCAAAAGAAAAATCAACTATTTTATCTAAAACTGGCAAGAGATGGTTTTTGAGAAAATCAGAGATACCCTGACTTTCGTTGTAGACTGGAATGACAACGGAAATAAGTGAGGATTTTGCTGCTTTCATAACTTGGATTATATCATAAATCGCCAGATTCTGGCTCGATGGTGATATTTAAGATGTCGGCGGCCTGGCGCAAAATTTCTGCATCGGTGCTAGAAACCAGACGGATTTGGCGGTTAAAAAGTTCGGTAATTTCAGGATAGCTAAAATCAACTACTTCGAGAGAGCGAGCGGTACCTGAAACTTTGCGCAGGGCGCCGAGTTTGACGAGATTTTCGACATGTTCAGCGACGGAGGCGGGTGAATTTAAGCCTAGCCCGGTAGCGATTTCACGGTACGATGGTGAAAATCCGGTGTTTTTGATAAATTCGTCGATATAGTCTAATAAAAGCTTTTGCTTTTTCGTTAATTTGATTGACATTTGCTATAATAATAGCATAAATGCAAAAGAACGATAAATTTATTGACGGCTTAAGCCGGCGAAGATCGGTTGTGCCTGTGCCAAAAAAACAAATTACTCAACCTTTGATGAGATTGAAGTCTAGAAGTGTTGGCATGGATCAAGATTTGGCGCCGAGACATTTGGAATTGGCTCTGGAGAAAAAACGGGCAATAGTGGAACAAAAAAAGAAATTAGAAGCTAGACGAGCGGTTAATGATTTTATTAAACCGGTGAAAACTTTAGATTTTGGTTTGAAAGATGAGAAGTTATCAAATGATTTTAATAACTTAAGAAGTGGGTGGCGCAAAAATAAGAAAAAAGAAGCTAAAAAACCGGCTTGGTGGTGGCGTCATAAAAAAATTTCTGCTGCTTTGGTTTTGATTTTAGTTTTAGGTAGTAGTTTGGTATGGTTTGGCAATAATTTTATAGCTAAATTAACAAGTAATAAGTCTAATTTATTTGATGCTTTAATGGCTACTATTGAAAATGATCGACCTTTGAAAGAGGATGGGGCGGGACGAAGTAATATATTGGTTTTTGGTACCTCTGGTTATGATATGAATGGCTCCAATGGCGCTGGTAGACATGATGGCTCGCAATTAACTGATTCGATTATGTTGATAAGTTTGAATCAAAAAAATAAAGACGTGGCAATGATAAGTCTACCGAGAGATTTAAGAGTAGATAATTCCTGTAGAATTGGTACGAAAAAAATTAACGAAATATATTGGTGTTATAAAAGTAAAAATAATAAAGAGAAGGAAGGGGCGGAAGCTCTGATGCGACAGGTTGAGGAAGTAGTTGGAGTAAAACCACAGTATTTTACTCATATTAACTGGTCTTCGTTAGTTAAAATAGTGGATACTTTGGGTGGAATTACGGTGACTTTGGATGAAAATATCCATGATGCACCAACAAAAACTTACATTAGAAAAGGTGTGCCAGTAAAACTAAATGGGGAGCAGGCTTTGGGTTTGGCGAGAGCTAGATATGGTACGGAACGTGGTGATTTGACGAGAGGAAATAGTCAACAAAAAATTATGTTGGCGATAAAAAATAAAATTAAGGAGAAAAAATTAAGTTTGAATGAAGTGATTGGTTTAATGAATGTTTTGGGAGGAAATCTTTCGACAAATTTTGAAATTAGTGAAATGAAGACTGGTGTAAAATTTTTGAATGGATTATCGACTAAACAAATAAGGCAAATTAGTTTGGTGGATAAGAATGGTGATGATTTGGTAACTAGTGATATGATTGGAGGAGTCTCGTATGTGGTTCCTGCTAAAGGTGATGGGGATTATAGCGGAATTAGGTCGCACGTAAAAAATAAAATAAAAACTAAAAAGAAAAATAAACAGAGTAAGTAGTTATTACTCAGATTTTTTAGCAATAACAAGGTGGCGATTGCGGCCTTCGCCTTCAGAATAGGTGGTAATATCTGAGTAGAATTCGGCTAATTTATGGACGATACGACGATCGGCTGGGTTTAACTCTATAGTCATAGGGTTACCAGTTTCACGGACCTTACTAATCCAATTTTCTGCTTTATGTTCAATACGATCTGCTCTTTGACGTTTATAATCGGCAACATCTACGTTTACGCGATTTAATTCGGCATTTTTGACAATTAGAGACATGTTGACTAGATGTTGGAGAGAACGTAAATTATCAGCATTTTTCCCGATTAGCAAAGAGTTGAGAGATGTAGATGGAACTGAAAGTTGAATTACATCTTCTTCAGCAGTGGAGTAAACTGCAACATTGATACCAAAAAACGATAATAAATCCTCTAGGTATTTAGTGGCAAAACGAATTGATTCTTCCCTATTCATGTTTTCTCCTTTTGTTTGATGAAGTGGATTTTTTCTGATTTTTAGCAGAAATACGAGTGATGCGAGTGCCGGTTTTTTTGTTTTGAATAACTTCAGCTTCTTTAATTTTATTAAGTTCTTTGATGATGGATTTATCGGCCGATATTTCCATTTCCTCTTCAGTTTGGTTAAGGATGATTTTTTGTTGGACTAATGAAATTAGACTGATAAGCAGATAATAAAAGACTATGGCGCCCGGCAAACTGATGGCGATAAAGAACATCATTAGTGGCATCATAATAGTCATTTGGCGCGAAATCATGACGTTCATATCAGCTTGACTGGGGTCTTTGCCACTGGAAGCGTCTTGGAGCATCTTTTTAAAGCCAGCACCTTTGGTGGAAGTTGGATTTAATTGTTTAGAGACAAAATATTGGGTAAGAGCGGATAGGGTGGCAAATAATAGAATAGTAATAGAACTAATAGAATTAAATCCTGCACGAGCCGATAAGTCGACGGTGTTTAGTAATTGCGGTTTGAAATCGTAAGGAGTTTTAGGGTCTTTAAGATAAGATTTTTGTTTTTGGATAATGTAATCAATGCGCTCCATAGAGCTAGTGAAGCTATACGCACGGCTAGCGACATTGCTTTTGGTGGTAGGCGAAACAATAACGCTGATAGAAGTAAATAAAGCAATGAAAATTGGAATCTGGATAAGCATCGTTAAAATTGAACGGAAAGGCTTAATATTGTTGCGTTTGTATAAATCTAACATTTGAATAGATTCAAGTTGACGGTTACCTTTGCAACGTTTTTTAATCTCAGCGAGCTCTGGTTGAATTTTGCGCATGAGTTTAGTGTGATGCATTTGACGCTTAACTAGTGGCCAAACTAAAATCTTAACTAAAATAGTAAATAAAATAATGGCGATACCGAAATCGCCAACAAAATTATAAATAGCAAAAAGAATATTAACAATCGGATTGATAATGATTAAATCAATTAACTCAAACATCGATTAATATTATAGCATACTCTGTTCAAGAAGACTACTTATTGTAGATTGAAGTTCTTTGAAATTGATAGTTTTAATATCTCGACTAAAAATTACAAAAATACAATCGTTGGTAGGTTGATAGTTTGGCAGCTCAGCACGAATGGCCTCATAGACACGACGACGAATCCGATTGCGGTCGACGGCTTTTTTACAGGTTTTTTTAGATACCACAACAGCAAATCTGTGTTTTTTGAATTTATTCGGTGCGTAAACTAGGGAAATTTTGGGGGTGCGGATAGTTTTACCTTTTTTGTAAGTGTATTTGATACCACCACGAGAATGGAAACGATATTTTCTAGATAACATGCTGTTTTAAATTATAGCACGCTTTGGGTTTCTAGGTTTGACATAGGATTTTCGATGTAATGTGAATCGCGTAGTTCTCGGTAGAGAGCAGATTTTTTATAAACATCACTATTTTTACCTTTAGCAACAATGCGGCCGTTTTTCATGACAATAATTTGATTAGAAATTTTCATAATTTCAGGTTTATGGGTGGCGATAATGATAGTATGGTCGTCTTTGAGGTCGTTAATTATGTTAATAATATCGGTGGTGGCTTCAGGATCAACGTTGCTAGTAACTTCATCAAATAATAAAATTTCAGCTTTAGATAAAATAGCTCTGGCGATGGCTAGTTTTTGAATTTGACCTTCGGTCAAGAGTCTACTGTCCTCATCGATGATGGTATTATATTTGTTAGGTAATTTTTCGATGACTTTATGAAGACCTACGCGTTTACAGGCGGAAATTTGGTGTTTTGTGTCTGAATCAACTAAGGCTAAGTTATCTTTAATGCTCATTTTAAAAGTAAAAGCTTTTTGAAAAACGCCAGAAACATTAGAGTTATAAATTTTACTAGAATAATTATAAATATTTTCATCGTCAATTAGGATGCTACCCGATTTAACTCGAGAGAGACGATAAAGTAATTCAATTACGGCGGTTTTACCAGCGCCAGAATATCCAACTAGAGTAGTGATTTCATTGGGTCTAGCTTTGAAAGTAATATCGTTAAGGACTTGGTCACCGTTGATGTTGTAATAAACATGATTAAAAGAAACTAACCCTTCAATATAATTATTTTCAATATCGCCGTAATCAATACTGCTATCGATTGTGTAATCAAGAATTGATTTAATTCTTTTGACACGAACGTTATAATCGCTTAGTTTGAGAGTTTCTTGTAAGATATCTTCAGCACTTTGGATGGAAATTTCAAAATAACCGATAAGTAATAT
>CAUPNJ010000002.1:0-18886 GCA_963512515.1 uncultured Candidatus Saccharibacteria bacterium
CAATACTTTGCCTTGTCTAAATTTTCCCTCTCTGTTAAGCGTGGTGAATTCATCATTGTTATGGGACCTTCCGGTTGCGGAAAGACTACTCTTTTAAATATTATCGGTCTACTCGATCAGCCCACTTCTGGAGAATATCAACTCTCAGGACAACCTATTCAATCTTTCTCTGCCAATCACAAATCATTACTGCGTGCTCAAAAAATCGGTTTTGTTTTTCAAGATTTTAACCTCATACCCCACTTGCCTATTATTGAAAATGTCGCTCTACCTCTAGTTTATGCCGGTTACAGCCAAACCGAACGCCTAATCCAAGCTTCCAATGTCTTAGATCGTTTTGGTCTGCAAAAAAACGAATATTATTTACCTCATCAGCTATCCGGCGGTCAAAAACAACGTGTCGCCATTGCTCGTGCACTCGTTGCCAAACCGGAAATTATTCTTGCCGACGAGCCCACCGGTAACCTCGATAGTCGCTCCAGTCGTATCGTCATGGACGAGCTCAAGGCTATCCACGAAGCTGGCAACACTATCATTATGGTCACCCACAATCCCAACCTTATCTCTTACGCCACTCGTGTAATTCATATGCTTGACGGCCACATCGATACCGACGTCAAAACCGTTTCTGATGCCGACCTACCCTCACCTAAAAAAGCCAAAAAAAATAAACCCAAAACCAAAGTCAAAAAACCTCGTAAAAAGAAAGGCCGTAAATAATGTCCCTTTTACTCCGCACTCATTACAAACTCGCGCGTTCATCCCTCAAGCGCGCTCGCACTCGCGCCTTACTCACTTGCCTCGGCATCTCTATAGGTGTAGCCAGCATCGTCCTAATCCTCAGTCTCACCGGTAGCGTGCGTCAACTCATCACCAATCAAATCCACTCCACCGGTAAAGACGTAATTATCGTCCATCCTAAATTCAACCAAAGTTCTCTTTCTGGTTTATTCTACAATCTCACCTCCACCAACTTTAACTCCTCTAGCCTAAACCTCGCTCACGTCAAATCAATCAAACACCTCGATTCTGTTACCGCCGTCGCACCGCTCTCTATCACCTCTCGTACCGTCAAAGCCAAACACACTATTGATTCTGTCAATATCCTCGGCACCACCCCAGATTTCGTCAAAATCACCCACCTCCCGCTCAAATCTGGCTCCTTCCTCAGCGACCACAGCAGTTCTTCTCTCAAATCTGCTGTTATCGGCAAATCTCTTTCTCTTAAACTTTTCAACACCACCGAACCCATCGGCAAAACTTTTACCATTTTAGGCCAACGTTTCATCATCACTGGCGTTTTTGCCACTACCGACGACCCCATCAATCTCAACCGTCTCGATTTCGACGATTCTATTGTGGTCAATATCCATCGTCTACAAAAAATAGACCCCACCACCCAAATCCAACAAATCAATCTTAAAACCAAAAACACCGACTCTCTTGCTTCTACCGCAAACTCCGTCAAAAATATTATTGAATCTAGCGATAATCATAATTTTACCGTTTCTTACGGCGATCAAATCACCCACCCAGCACACCAAATCCTCCAGCTCACATCTGGTGTTTTAGCCCTAGTTGCCAGTATTTCTCTCGTTGTCGGCGGTATTGGTGTTATGAATATTATGCTCGTTGCCGTCGCCGAACGTGCCCACGAAATCGGCATCCGTAAAGCCGTCGGCGCCACTAACTTACATATTTTTATTCAATTCCTCTTAGAAAGCCTAATTCTCTGTTGCTCCGGTGGTATCCTTGGCCTAATACTAGGTTACATTGTTATATTTTTGATCTCCTTATCTATCCCATTTTCTCCCTTCATCAGCCCAACCATTCTGCTTTCTGTCATCATCACCCCCATTATCATCGGCACCATTTTCGGCCTTTACCCCGCCCTCAAAGCCTCTCTTAAAAATCCCATCGACTCACTCAAAATTTATCATTAATATGAGATAATTAAACTTATGAAAATTCTCGCCATCGAATCATCTTGCGACGAAACCGCCGCCGCCATCGTCGAAGACGGCCAAACTATTTTAAGTAATGTCGTCGTTTCTCAAGTCGATATTTTTGCCGCCTACGGTGGCGTCATCCCTGAAGTTGCCGCCCGCTCCCATCTTGAAGCCATCCTCCCCGTCATTCATCAGGCTTTTAAACAAGCTAAACTCACCAGGCCGCACCCCTCAAACCCGACTCAACTCATCGACGATTGGTCCAAAATCGACGCCATCGCCGTCACTCACACTCCAGGCCTACTCGGCTCTCTCTTGATCGGCACCCTCACCGCTCGCACTCTTGCCATTTTGCAACAAAAACCCCTTTACGCCGTCCACCACCTCAAGTCCCACATTTATGCCAACTGGCTCAATCTCGACACCAGTGCCACCCCATCTTTCCCTCTTCTTGCCCTCGTCATCTCTGGTGGACACACCCAAATTATCCGCATGTCCAAACATAATCATTTTCAAATCATCGGCACCACCAGAGACGACGCCGTTGGCGAATGTTTTGACAAAGTCGCCAAAATTCTTGGTCTTCCCTACCCAGGTGGTCCCGCCATTGCTAACGCCGCTAAAACCGGCAATCCCTTAAAATACCCTCTTCCCCATCCCAAAGTCGAAAATCTTGATTTTTCCTTCTCCGGTCTCAAAACCGCCGTCCTGCGCGCCGTCCAAAAAGAGCTAAACCTCCCTATTTCCACCCCTTCAACCCAACTCTCTACCCAACTTTCTCAGGAGCAAATCGCCGATTTTGCCGCCAGTTTCCAGCAAATCGCCGTCGCTATTCTGCTCGAAAAACTTCAACTCGCCCTAAATCTCCACCCCGACACCAAATCCATCGTTTTCTCTGGTGGTGTTTCCGCCAACCAAGCTCTTAGACAGGCCGCCAAGACTCACTTCAAGCATTCCTTCTTCCCTGCCCCTAAATTCTCTGGCGACAACGCTGCTATGGTTGGTGCTGCCGCCTATTACGAAATCAAATCCGGCCTTCAGCCCACCAACCCTTACAGCCTCAATATCTCTCCTCGCTCCTCTATCTGTTAGTTACCTGTGGAAACCCTGTGGAAAACTTTCCAAAATCTGTGGAAAACTCCCCCTCTTCCCTGCCCTTTTCCTAAAAACCTCTCAAAATGCTATAATTATTTTAATTTATGAAAACTACACCCCAAAAACACCCCGAAATCCCCCTCCAGCAAACCCTTGCCTGGCAAAACCTCCAAAACGACCTCAAAGAAACTTCTTTTTTCGAAAAAACCGCCGATTTTCAATTTTTAGCCATCAAAAAATCCACCCCCCTCGGAGCCTATCTTTATTTACCCTACGGACCATATATTCGCACTAAAACCGCCTCTAAAACTGCCTACCAGGCCCTAAAAGCATTAGCAGAACGCGAACATGCCATTTTTATCAGGATCGAACCTCAAAGCCCAGAAATCGACTCCTATTGCCTCAAACAGCCAAATTGTCAAAAATCCCATGATTTGAACCCCCACCGCACCTGGGTTCTCGATCTCACCCCTGAAAAAGACCAAATTATTAAAAATTTTTCCACTTCTACCCGCCGCTGCCACAAAGACGCCACCAAAAAAGGCCTCTTTGTTGAACTTTCCAAAAATCCCGCAAAAGACATCAAATATCTGATTAAATTCCAAAAACAGCTCGCCAAAACCAAAAATATCGGCACTTTCTCCCCCGAATATCTCAAAACCGAAGCTCTTCAGCCCTTTTCCACTCTTTATCTCGCCCGCTATCACACCCCCGAAAATCCCCCCAAAATTCCCAAAAATTCCAAAGACACTCTAAAGCCTCGTCTTAAGCCCAAAAACGGCCAAGTTATCGCGGCTCTTCTCTTTTTTGAAAACGACACCACCCGTTTCTATATGCAAGGCGCCGAAATTCCCGAATACAAATACCTCCCTGCCTCTGTCGCCTGCATGACCACCGCCATGTTCGACGCCAAGGAAAAAGGCCTCAAAAAATTCGATTTTTGGGGCATCGCCCCAGAAAACGCCCCCCAAAACCACCCTTGGAACGGCTTTACTCGCTTCAAAAAATCCTTTGGCGGCTATGCCGTCGAATATTCCGGCACCCACGACCTAATTTTCAACCGCCCCAAATACCGCGCCTACCAAATCCTCCGCGGTCTCAACCGCCTCAAACGCAAATTTCTCTAATTTCTCTAGGCCTTAAAACTAAAATACATTTTAGAGATATTATCCTAAATTTAAAATTAAAAAATCTATATTCTTGACGCTTGCCAAAGTATGAGATTTTTTAATTTTAAGTCATATCGATAAAATGTATTTTAATTTTAAAACTTATCAAATTTTTTCAAATTAAACAGCGGCGTCTTTTCTGCATCAATAATTCCCTGCGCCTTTTTGAGTAATTTTGCCAATTTTTCCTCGGTTTGCGCCGAGCCAACATGAATTGTCTCCACTACCTTGCCCCGCTCCTTCCGGCACACCTGCACCCCAGTTGCCCCCGACCCAGTCTTAAATTTCCTTATATAAGCCATACTTTTAGCTTAACACAGTTCTAGTTTTCTCCACCACCTCTTCCCTTCCTCTTTTTTCTTTACCTGTTATTTAGCACCCACTTGACTTAGCAACCCCCACCATCTATACTAAACATAACAATTATTACCTATTGGAGTTTTGAGTAATAATTGGGGAAACAAAAAATGTTTATGCTAAATGTCAATGCTTATGACATTTATCTTTCTATAAATCAATAAATTTCACGTGATTTTGTGAAAAGGTTTTTGTATACTCATTTTTTACCACCTCTCTTCATCAAAAAGTCTCTGACCCCTATTAGCTACCCCAACGGGGAATCACTCCACCCCAAAACCTCAAAAATCAAATACCCCTTAAATCTATCCCGCTCCAAAGCTTCAAAAAACCGGCCTAAATAGCCGGTTTTCTAATCCTAATCCCTAGAGCTAAATCACTTCTAACTGCCCCTTTAGCCTATCAATTAACCTCTGTTTTTCCGCAATCGCCATGCGAGTCTCTCGCACCAATCCCGCCGGCGCCTTTTCTACATAGTTCGGATTCAGCAACCTAGCGTTCAGACCGTCCAATTCTCGCCCCACCGCCAAAATTTTCGTCTCCAATTCACCCCTGTATTTAGCCACCAATCCCTCTGAAACGTCCAAGTATAGTTCATGATTTGCCAGCGCCAACCTCAAGCCTCTTGGCACCCCGTTCGTCGCAGCAATCGACTCCACTCGGCTCAAAAACTGCAGCAACAACAAATTATCTTCTACCAAACCGTCTTTTCCATACAAAATTCCAAACTTTTCTCTACCAGCACCCAGCCCCTTCAGGCTCGAAACCGTACTTCTCACCTCTGTTACTACTTCCACCAAACGCTCAAAACTCTCCGCCGAAATCTCATCATGTGCCATATGCGACGGCCATCGCTCGTTCATAATCAGCCCCTCCGTCCAGGACAAATTCTGCCAAATCGTCTCTGTTACGAACGGTGCAAACGGATGCAACATCACCAAAATCGTCTCTAGCGTCACTCTGAGCAGGGGAATATTCTTGTACAATTTCTGGCTCTCTAGGAACCAATCTGCATATTTATCCCAAACTGTCGACTGCAACACCTCTACCGCCTCAGCAAAACGATATTCCGCCAAATCCTGTTCCAACATCTTACGACAGCGATTCAACTCCCGACAAATCCAATCCTCCCCCATATTGTTCGTCGTGTACTCGTATACCGACGGGTTAATCGAGTCCGATTCAGTAGCATGTTCTGCCTCATCCGCATCATGTGACAAAAGCACATCCACATCCACCGAAGAAAAGCCCTTTTCCTCCCTTTCTTCGTCCACCAACCCCTGTACAAAGCGCGCAATATTCCACAATTTATTACACAAATTTCGCCCCGCCATCACCGAATTTTCAGAAAAAGCCTGATTCATTCCCGCCGAACGGCCTCTTAAAATCCCAATCCTAAACGCATCCGATCCGTATTTACCCACCAAATCCATCGGATTAATCACATTCCCCTTCGATTTCGACATTTTCTGACCTTTTTCATCTAGCACCAAACCATGCAAATACACTTCACGGAAGGGAACTGAACCAGTCACATACACTCCCACCATAATCATTCTTGCCACCCACGCAAACAGAATATCCGCCCCAGTTTCCATTACATTCAAGGGGTAAAAATCGTTCGCCAGCCCCTCTTCCCAATTCGTACAGACAATTGGCCAATGCGCCGAAGAAAACCAAGTATCAAAAGTATCCTCGTCTCGCACATATTTCACCCCACCAATCTCAATTTCGGTTAACTGCGTCCTAGTATCAAAAATCCACTCTTCACCAGGATCCTCTACCTTTGCCTTCCTAAACATCGGAATCGCAATCCCCCACGGGATCTGCCGCGAAATATTCCAATCTTTCAGCCCCTTCAGATAATTCACCAGCACCTTGCCTTTATTAGCAGGGAAGAACTTAATTTCGCCAGCCTCAAGCCGCTCAATCGCCATTTCCGCCAACTTTTCCGTATCCACAAACCACTGTTCTTTTAACAGCGGCTCAATCACCGTCCCACATTTATAGCAATGCGACACCGCATGCTTTATCTTCTTTTCACCCCTCAGTAGCCCCGCCTCTTTCAGATCTTTCAAAACCTTTTTGCGACACTCCAGCACTGTCAAACCAGCATAATCCGCCCCACAAACCGGCAGCATTTTCCCATCAAAACCAATCGCGCTCAAACGCTCCAACCCCTGTCTTTCACCCACTTCAAAATCATTAAAATCGTGCGCTGGCGTAATCTTCACCGCCCCTGTTCCGTATTCCATCTCGGCATGTTCGTCTGCCACCACCGGAATTTCTCGCTTCGTCAGCGGCAAGGAAACGTTTTTGCCAATCAAATCCTGATAACGTTCATCTGCCGGATTCACCGCCACCGCCATATCACCAAACATCGTCTCTGGTCTTGTTGTAGAAATTACAACTTCTCCCCCGTCATAAGGATAAGCGATCTCCCATAAAGTCCCTTTTTCGTCCTGATGCTCCACCTCTATATCTGCAAAAGCCGTCTGATGCTTTGTACAGTAATTTACCAATTTCTCACCCCTGTAAATCAGCCCTTCTTTCCACATCTTCTCAAAGGTCGTATAAACTCGTCGCACCACATTTTCGTCCAGAGTAAAGGTCAAATCTTTCCAAGCACAGCTCGCCCCTAACGCCCTCAGTTGCAATTCCATATTTCCACGCTGATTTTGCACAAAATCCCACACTTTCGCATACAATTCATCGCGCGAATACATAAAACGCGACTTTCCTTGCTTCTCTAGGGCTTTTTCGTACACTACCCACGTCTCAAAGCCCGCATGGTCCGCACCAGGCACATACCAAGCCCTCTTGCCTCGAAGCCTATTGTAGCGCGTCAGGACGTCTTCTAGAGCCACTGTCAGGCCATGACCAATGTGTAAATTACCATTAGCATTCGGCGGCGGCAACACCAACGAAAACGGCTTTGCCAAAGTCTTAGAGTCAGAATCAGTATTTTCCGAGACTGTCAGCTTGGCCAAACGGCCTTGAGTGTGTCTCGGAAAATACTGATCTGACTCCGCGACCGGCTCAAACGCCCCCGACGCTTCCCACGCCGCATAAACCTCCGCCTCAAACTCCTTCGGTTCATAAGCTTTTGCAAATTTTTGGCTACCTCCGCCTCTTTTCATATCAATTTTCCAATCTATTAACTCTTTTTTAAATTATAGCATAACCACACCCTCTACCTAAACCCCATAAAACTCTTTAAACTTTAGCATTTTCATGTTATCATCTAAATAACTAAGAATAAGGATTTTAATATGAAACACGAAGCCGTCAACTCAGCTGCCGAAACCCCAGATACCAACGCTTGGGATCAACTCACTGATCAAAGCGAACCTTCTGAGCCAAACTTCGAAGAAACTCCAATCGAAAATGATTTCGCCGAAGAGTTTACATCCGAAACTCCAGAAGAAAATTCCGTAGACACAGCTATCGACGTTGCCGAAGCCGAACCAGAGCCAACAGCCGAAACTTCTGCCGAACAAACCGATTCTCCAGAAGCCGAAGCCAAAATTGAGCCTCTCCAAGCCGATCTTGACGCCATCGAACGCTACGGCCAAAAAGCCCTTCAGGGCGTCGTCTCCGAATGGACCGCAAAGCTTGAAAAACAAAAATCCGCCCTCTCTGACAAGCAGGAAGTCGCTGACAAAGCTCTTGCCGAAGTTGCAGAAATCCAAAAAGAATGTGATGAAACTGAATTACACATCGCTCAGCTCCAAGCTGCCCTTGATTTCTCCGCCGAAAAATCCAAACCAGCCGAAGCCGAACCAGCGCCAGAGACTGAACCAGAATCTGAATCAGAAGAACAATATCCAGACCTCGAAGGGCCATACCTATCTGACAACGCCAAACACGGTTCCATCAAACAAGAATACATCCATCCTTCTGGCTTCACTTATTCTGCCACCCCTGAAGAACACAATGAAACCATGAAAGATTATCTCAAAAGTAACTTCTAACTATTGACATTTTAACCAAAAAATGATATCATAAGAGAGTCTGCCTTTGTAGTGTAGGGGGGTACAAAAAATGGAGAAGAATTTTATAACACCGGCCCATATTTTTAATTGGGCCAAAGAGTTCACCACTCATGTCAATGTTATCGAAAAAATTAATTTTAAAATCGATAGCTTCGTCACAGAACTGGACCATTACTCAGCTCTGTTTCATAATGGTAAACAGACCCTATTGTGTTCTTTCGATGTCGAAGAGAAAGCAATCTGCTTCTGGGAAGTGATGAATTTCGATCAACTTCTCTCGGAGCATAGAGATTTGACCCTTCTTTATCTAAAGAACGGGGAAGAGCTCTATAAGGAGTTGACTGGAGATTTGGCTACTCCTCATAACGGAGTTATTTATCCAGCTTAACAGAGAGGCTTCATGCCTCTCATTTTTCATTCTAGCGCCAATCTTTCAGCTCATTATTCTAGAGCATCGTCAATCTTGCCTGAATCTCCTGCATCCTTTCCTCGTCTAACTCCAAGGTCTTCCCATATTCCCAATTCTCATCCTGCTGCGTCAAATGCACGTGCGCATGCGGCACGTCCGTCCCAATCACCTTCCAAAAAATCCGCCTCCCCAGCGCCTCTTCCATATGTTTCGAAATTTTCTTCACTGTTTTCATCAGCGCCAAATAATCTTCCTCCGGCAAATCATAAATTTTATCAATCTCTAGTTTCGGAATCACCAATACATGCCCCGCCGTCTCTGGATGAATATCCAAAAACGCCAAAGTTTTTTCATCCTCATAAATCTTATAACAGGGAATCTCTCCCGCAATAATTTTACTAAAAATACTACTCATGTCTTCAGTATAGCAAACAATAAACCTTTATTTTTATTTATTGTCTTAAAGATACAGAATCTGTAATATGATAAAATCTGCCAAAAACTATCAAGTTATCAACAAGTACTTGATAGTTTTTATATATTTAATATCACATCCGTATATTTTTTATTCACATAAAGATAACGATTGCGCTTAGGTTGCTTCTTTTTACCTAAAATCCCTTCTTTCTCTAAAATCACCAAATATTTTTTCGCCGTCACTTGACTAACTTTTATTTCTTTTTCAAAATCTTTTTTCGTAAAATACGCCCTAGAAAAGAGAAAATCTACCAGTTCAGATGAGTACATATTTGGATAGTTTTCTCTCAAAACCGTTTTTGTCTTTCCTAAATTAATCTGAATCTTCTGCAAAATATTAGTGGTATAATCCGCCTGCTCTTCCGTCGCTTTTATAATAAAAATAATCCAACTCTTCCAGTCTCCATTATTCGTAACTCTCCTTAACAACTCATAATAACGATTTCTGTTATTCAAAATATACTGGCTAATAAACAAAACTGGCACAGGCAGTTCTTGTTGTACCATCAGATAAAGTGGCATCAAAATCCTCCCTGTCCTACCGTTTCCGTCGCTAAAAGGATGTATTGCCTCAAACTGGTAGTGTAAAATCGCCATCCTAGCATAAACTTCATGCGCCGGAGATTTTTCATTATAATATTTCTCAAAATTCCCCAATAAATCTCTAATTTTCCTCTCTCCTACAGGTGGCGTATAGTATATTTTACCCGTCATAGGATTCTGTAATGTCGTCCCTAAATAATTTCTAATACCGTTTTGCGCGGGTTCCAACGTCTTCTGCAATCTAATATAATCATTTGTAGTCAAAAAACCGCAATCATTCACAATATGTGCCCCTTGTTCAATAGCTTCCGTATATCGCAACGTTTCCTTTTCTACTGGCTCTAGGCCTCTGGTATTTTCAATCTTAGCAATATATACGCTGTCGTTAGTAGTTATGATGTTTTCCACCCCAGAACTTGCCACCGCTTCAGGAACGAAAAGAGGAGAAAACAAGTCAATTGCGTTAGCTATTGTTCGCTTACTTAAAGTTAACCTAGTTCTTAATTGCGATACTGAGCGGCTCGCCTTCATGGAAGCAATCAAAATATCAGGGTCTTTTAAATCTACCTCTGGCGGCAAAAGCAATAAACTATTATTTGGCTGCTCTGGATCAAAGCTATTATTCATACTACTTTATACTTTTATCAAAAAACTATCAAGTTGTCAACAAGTACTTGATAGTTTTTTTACATATCTTTAATCTCTAAATAACTAAATAAAAAATGGCGAAAATGTTCACCCCTTGGGACGTGTCACTGAAGCCATTTTTGTAAAAAAATGGCGGAAGCGAGAGGATTCGAACCTCCGAGACTGTTGCCAGCCCACACGATTTCGAGTCGTGCGCCTTCAACCACTCGGCCACGCTTCCATCTAGTATTCTACCACATCATTCTATAAAAATTAAAAGGGGCGCCAATCAGCGCCCCGTACGTTATTCTACCAATCTACCCCAAGGCACAAAGTAATCTTTGCCCTCCTTTTTTAAAGTAATTTCTCTTGGATTTTTTAATTTTTTAAAAAGCCCTCTTGGCAAACTAGCTCTACAATCATTGTCTGTATATAAGACAAACTTGCATTTTCTCATTTTTTTCTGATTAGCATCTTTAGCTTCGCGCAAACAAAGTCTACCGCTATTATCGTTTGAGAAAAGAACTAAAATCTTTGAGTTTCTTGAAAACACATCGCCGAAATTAATATTTCCGTGTCTATCAACTTTTACTCTTACTTCTGTTGCCATTTTCCCCTCCTTTGGCCACATTGTGTTAACGTACTAAATATATCTTATAATTTATTTTGTAAAAAATCAACTTTCAAACTTAATCAAAAAATGGCCCAAGGCCATTTTTATATCATCTATTTTTTAATTTGGTATGCCTGGCAGGATTCGAACCTACGACCTTTGGCTCCGCAAGCCAACGCTCTATCCAGCTGAGCTACAGGCACAAATGAGCATAAAATAAGAAAAATTCTTATTTTATGCGAGTGCAGCGCCCGAAAGTCTTTAGGGCTTACAGGCACAAATGTGGACGCCTCCCAAGCGAACTTGAAATTCATCCACCTAGAAATTAAATGAGCATCACGAAAGACGTGACACCTTTATTTTACCACATTTTTTTCTAAAAAACTAGAGTCAATCTAAAAATCACCATATTTGCCTCATCTATGTTATAGTTAAACTATGAAAAAAGTTAAGCACGCTTTCAGTCAACCCAAAACTAATAGACCTTCTTCTAAGCCTCGTGCCGGCAAAATTAAGGCTAAACTTTTAAACAGCCTCTATGGTCAGCCCATCAAAGATATGAAATTAATCTGCATCACTGGTACTTCCGGTAAATCCACCGTTGCTCATTTTTTGCACGAAATCCTCATCTCTGCCAACCAGCAAGTTGCAATTCTCGCCTCTGACCAGACCATCAAAGTTTCCGCTCTACATAAATTTTTTAATAATGCCTGGAAAACCGGCGCCAATTACGTCATTGTCACAGCTCCAGCCGAATCTCTAGCCAAAGACGTTTTTTACGGTTTACCCGTCCACGTCGCAGCCATCACTAATTTTATCCCCGCCTCCCTCAACTCCCCTGATTCAGCTGAATATGTCGCCGACGAAACCACCTTATTCAAAATGAACCCAGACATCGTAGTTCTTAATCGTAATGACGCTCATTACTCCGACTTCAAAGCCTTCGCTGGACATGAAGCCACTGTCACTTACGGCACCGACACTTTCTCAGACGTTCAGATTGAATCCTCCAAGCTCTACAAAAAAGGTACTGAAGCTCAGTTAAATATAGCCGGCACTCGCTTCACTGTCGCCAGCTTTCTTAATGGCGAGCCAACCGTATCTTACATGGCTGCCGCTAGCGCTATAGCCAATGCTCTCCACATTGCACCCGAAGTTATCTCTGATGGTATCGCTAACTACGATCCAGAAGTTTAAGCTTTAAGTACTTTTTTTAGAACCTGTCTTGTTACTTTCAAATCTTCAAATTCATGTGGCCCATCCGCCCTTAAAATCGTTTTTTCATGACCTTTGCCCAAAATCAGCACCAAATCACCCTTTTTTGCCATCTTTAACGCCTGCTCGATTGCCTTTCTCCTATCCAACTCGACCCATAAATTCTCACCTCGCTTCATTCCTGCCCGCTCCGCTCCTTCTACAAACATTTCTGCAATTTCTGCTGGCGCCTCATCTCTAGAATCATCCTCTGTTACGATAAAAACATCGCTATTCTTTGCACAAATTTCACCACGTTCTGCTCGCGTTGTCTCATCACGTCTTCCCGCTCCACCCGTCACGGTGATAATTCGCCCCTTCACTCGCTCACCTAAAAACCCCTCAGCCGCTCGTCCTCCCACCGAATCAAACACCTTCTGCACCGCATCTGGCGTATGCGCGTAATCCACAATCACGCCAAAATCCTGTCCTTCATCAATTCGATTCATTCGTCCCTCCACCGATTCTAGAGCCAAAATTCCTTCTTCTATCTCTGATTCGGTCAAACCCAGCCTTAGTCCCACACCCGCCGCCGCTAGGGAATTATACACGTTAAATTCTCCAGGAATTCTCGTCTCAATCTCCATTTTTCTGACCTCATAGTCAGTGTCATCTCTCCCCCCGACACTCTTCTCACTTCGATGAATCTTTATATCACCAAACTCATATTTAACACCAAAAGTGCCAAGTTTTATCTTTTTAGCCTTAATTTTGCCTCTTTTTATACCATATGTGATATATTCTTTCGAATCCTGTGCAAACCACACACAAGCTTTATCGTCCGCATTTATCACACCAAATCTCGCCTTTTTAAACAATTTCTGCTTCGCCTGACGGTACCGCTCAAAAGTTCGGTGGTAATCCAAATGTTCATGCGTCACATTTGTCAGCACCGCTACCTCAATCGGTATGCCCAGAGTCCTAAACTGACTCATCGCGTGCGAAGAAGTTTCTAACACCAAAAACTCCGCTCCCGCTGCTACAAATCCCTTAATTCTTCGATTCAAAGTCATCGAATCCACAGTTGTCATATGCTCAAACTGCTTCACCAACCCCTCTTTATCCGCCCCCTTTGCTCGATTCCCAGGCACTCCCCACGCCACCGTCGTCATTAAAGCCGTTTTATAGCCCGCCACATTCAACATCTTCCAGATCATAAAAGCAGTCGAAGTCTTACCGTTTGTCCCTGTCACCCCAATCACCGTTAATTTTCGCGCTGGAAAACCGTATTTCACCCCCGCCACTACCGCCTGTGCTAAGTGCCAAGGTAACACCAGTGAATTGTAAAAAGGCAACTTGTCCTCTAATATCTGCTTGATTTTCTTCATATCTTGATTATATCACTTAAAAACTTTTACTTTTGCTAAAAAATAGCCCCCTAAGGGGCTATTTTTAATCGGTGATTTATTTTCTATTTTTAGCCACAACTACTACACCAGCCAAGCTAGATAGTGCTACTGCCGCAACTAGGCTTGCCAAAGCACCAGTGTTGGCAACAGCGTTTGCGCCTGTATTTGGAGCCTTCAAACCATTGCCAGCTCTCTCTGGAGTTCCTTGATTTGCTGCTGCTCTTACTTCTACTGGAACGGTACCCGAGAAGTTTCTAACCAACGCAACCTGTCTATCACCACCTACAAGAATTTTTCCAGCTGCTACATCCCTTACGTCCATCTTATCCAAAAATCCTTCTAATTGGTTCTCAGAAAGATCTGATAGGTCTAATACGCCAGTGCCTAAATTAAATCTAACTTCAAGTTTGAAGTTCGAATAATCAACTCTCCTACTTAATCCGTTGCCAATCACTATTTGCTCAAATTTAGCCAATAATTCCGCATCGACTTTTAGGTCACCGTTGTCAGTCTTCAAGGTAAGTTTTTGTAAATTTTTCATCGCATCTTGAAAATCTGACCATTCGTGTGCTCGAGCAGGATCGGCTTTAACATCGGTCACATACTTCTGCAAAGCATCCAAATTTTTCTGGATATTCTCTTTGGTTGCGTTTTTAATTTCTAAATCACCATTATTTTCAAGGTGCACAACAAAAGCTGCTCCGTTTGCCCCATCCAGGCCCCATTCGTAGCCTGCTGGGTTTGCAGCGGTTTCTTCCAAAGTCAAAACACCAGCATTAAAGCTTGATGCTCCAACTGGAGTCACGACTAGGCCAGCCACACCTAAGACCGCGACTACGCCACCTAAAATTCTTAATTTATTCATTTTACTCCTTATTTTTTATACACAACCATTATAACATAATACAATTTTTTAGCAACGTTAGCCAAATTAAACTAAAACTAGCACTCGGCACTTGACAGTGCCAATTCTCTACGCTACTATAATTAAAAAGGAGAAAATATGACCATCAAACCCTTACATAGTTTTGTTGTAGCCAAAAAAGAACAAGCCAAAACCGCCACTGCCTCTGGAATTTTGCTCGGCTCCGCCAAAGAAGCTCCCGCCTACGCCGTAGTCGAAGCTACCGGCCCAGAGGTCAAGCACCTCAAAACTGGCGACAAAATTATTTTTAAAGAATACGCCACCACCAACGTCAAACTAGACAATACTGAATATCTTATCTTAAAAGAAGAAGATATTCTCGCAACTTTATAACGAAAGGAAACAAATGAAAAAAATCTTTTATGAAGCCGAAGCCCGTGACAAGGTCCTCTCTGGTGCCAAACAACTTTACGACGCTGTCAAAGTCACTTTTGGCCCCAAAGGTCAAAACGTCATCATCGAAAAATCCTATGGCGCCCCCACTATTACCCATGATGGTGTCACTGTGGCCGAAGCTGTCGATCTTGGCTCCACCGACGAAAACCTTGGTGAACAAATCGGTGCCAAACTCATCAAAACCGCCGCCCAAAAGCTCAACAAAACCGCCGGTGATGGCACCACCACTGTTACTGTCTTGACTTACAATATCTTAAACGAAGCCAATAAACTCATCGCCGCTGGCGTCAATCCTATGGAGCTTCGCAGGGGAATCGAAGCCGCTGGTGCCGAAATTGTCGCCAAAATCGACCAAAAAGCTGAAAAAATCGCTGGCAATAACCAAAAAATCGCCGAAGTTGCCACCATTTCCGCCGGCGACACCGAAATTGGCACTCTTATCGCCGAAGTTATCAGCAAAATCGGCAAAGATGGCGTTGTCACTGTCGAAGCCGGTCAAGGCCTAGAAATGGAAAAAGAAATTGTTGAAGGCTTTAGCTACGACAAAGGCTTTAGCTCACCGTTTTTTGTCACTGATGTTAATCGTCAAGAGGCCATCTTCGATAAACCCAGCATCCTTATCACTGACCAGAAAATCAGCAGCACCAACGATATCCTGCCAATTCTCGAAAATTGTGCCGCCGCCGGCAAAAAAGACTTGGTTATTATTGCCGAAGAAGTCGAAGGAGAAGCCCTTTCTCTCTTGGTTCTCAACAAACTAAAAGGCGTTTTTAATACTTTAGTTCTAAAAGCCCCTTCTTTCGGTGATCGTCGCAAAGATATCCTCGCCGATATCGCCATTCTTACCGACGCTACCGTAGTCTCAGCCGATCAGGATCTCAAAATCTCCGAAGTTGGTCTTGAAGTCCTCGGTTCCGCCAAGAAAATCATTGCCACTAAAGATGAAACTACTATCATCAAAGGCGCTGGCAATCAGTCCGAAATCGCAAATCGCATTGAGCTCATCAAAAACCAAGCTCAAAACGCTCCTTCCGACTACGATCGCGAACAATTTGAAAAACGCGCCGCTGCTCTCTCTGGTAAAGTTGCTGTCATCAAAGTTGGTGGCGCCACCGAAACTGAAATTGAAGAGAAAAAATTCCGCGTCGATGACGCCGTTGCTGCTACTAAGGCCGCTCTTTCCGAAGGCATTGTTGCTGGTGGTGGGGTCACTCTAGTTAACCTCGCCAACGAGCTAAAGGCTGATAATTCCGGCGCCAAAATCGTCCAAAACGCCCTTAAATCACCTCTTGTTCATATCTTAAATAACGCCGGTCTTAACTCGCAGGCCCTACTCGCCGAAATCGAAAAAGCCAAACCAGGTTTTGGTATCAACGTCATGGCCCCAGAACAGGGAATTGTCGATTTGAAAAAAGCTGGCGTCATTGATCCTGCTCGTGTCACCCGCGAGGCTGTCCAAAACGCCATTTCAATCGCCGCCACTGCCATCACCATGGGTGCTCTAATCGTCGATGTGCCTGAAAAAGAAGAGGCAAACCCAGCCGCTGGTATGGGCGGAGGCATGTATTAACCTAACCTAGCCCCATTAAAATAGAGCGTAATTTACGCTCTATTTTTATTTTCAACTTATTTTCGACTTAATCAGCCTTTTCAACCAAATAAAGCAAAGCTTCCGCTTTAACGGTTTCGTCCGTAATCCCTTTTACTGTTTCATAGGCCGCCGCAATCATCGATTTATCCTCTGTCGATTCAATCATTTGCTTGTAAACCTTAAATTTCTGCTCTGGCTGCATCGTGATTTTATCCATCAAAGGGAATAAATCTTTTAACATCGATTCTTTAACTTTAGCCAAATCAGCATCGACCCCCTGCTTAGATGCGTTCACATCAACCGTAGCCTCTGTCGGCGCCACCACCCGAGCGGGCTCAACTGGTGTTGCTGTATTTTCCACAACATTAGCACTATTAGCCCCCACCACATTCGCATCCGATACTGGCATCACCGGTGCAGTTGCCATAGTAGGCGCTGGCGGCACTCCCATTTGGTTTTGAATTTTTGCTTCCAGCTCAGACGCTACACTAGCCGCAGAATTCTCAGTACTCGTCGCCGCATTACTGTTAGTGATATCATCGATTGCTTTTTGCAATTCGTCTTCATTAGTCTGATTTAAATCCATACCCACCTCTCTTTAGTTGACCATAATTTTTACTAGTTTAGCATAAACGTATTAAATACGCAACTTTTTTACTACTTCATCTAAAAAGTCCAATTTAACCTCTTCCATCGGTAACCTCATACCAAACATATCTACAATTTTCTCTCCTTCAGCTTCTGGAAAATACACTGTCACTGCCACCGCAAAACGCTTTCTCGGCATCAAAACAATTGCAAACCTTTTATCGTCCTTCAATACCCCAAACGACTTAAATTCCTCATACTTATACAACCTTTCCCCCTCTTTTAAGCCCTCATTTGTCAATGTATAACTCAAAACTCTTGGCGGCCTCATAGCGTACATCATTAAGGTCACTACAGACAAAATAATCAATGCTGTAAAAGTCCACCACTGTAGCCAAATCGAAAGCAAAACCAATACTAAACCTGCAAATATCAGGGCCACATACCATCCAACATTTTTATCGTGTTGAACATATTCTTGAGCTTCCCAACTGATATTAGTTTCTTTCTTTCTCTCAATTTTTTGCTCAGCTTCAACCATAAGTTAATTATAGCATAACCAATCATCCAAATTACTTGCAATCATAAAAATAATCGCTAACTTAGCGATTTTATGTGCTGGCGGAGGGTGGGAGATTCGAACTCCCGCTCCAGGTCTCCCCAGACTAACGATTTAGCAAACCGTCCCCTTCAGCCACTTGGGTAACCCTCCTTGCTCCTAAATCATATCATATTTCAGAGTAATGCGCCAACGGATTCTTACTTTTTTAACCTTAAACTTAAATTATTGTCATTTCTGTTATAAGTGATATAATGTCTTTAACAGCTAACTGCGAGAATTCATGAAAAAAATTGCTAAAAACATCACTCAAATTTTAACCGGTGCCAGTGCTTTTGCTGTCCTTTGGGCAGGCAAAGTTATGGCCGCTACTAGCGTCCAAGAAGGCGCCGAAGCCGCTCGTGCCGAGGGCATGCCTACCGAACTAATTGGTGACAATGGAGTCTTTACCCGTATCACCAACACCGTACTGCTCATTATTGGACTTGTTTCCGTAGTCATGCTACTTTACGGTGGTCTCCGCTATATCATATCTGGCGGTGATAGCAAAAAAGTAACAGAAGCAAAAAACACTGTTCTTTATGCCATCATCGGGCTCATCGTTGCTATTCTCGCTTATGCCATAGTCAATTTCGTCTTAAACGCCATCGGTATTCCTTCTGCCGAACAAATTATCCCTACACAGCCTTAATTTATTCTGACCAAGCCACTACCGCCGCACTCACTTTGTTTGCTCCTCCTTTTTTTAATTCTTCTTTTACCGCCATCAAGCTCGCTCCAGTAGTACAAACATCATCTATCAATAAATAATGCTCGCTAGACCGTACTGCTTTTTTTAATTTATACGCAGTTTTAGCCTGCTCTCGCCGCTTTTCCGCCGTCATACCAACTTGTACGGCATTATTTGTCCGTTTTAAAACCGCCTCAACTCGCCAACCCCTCAAATTAGCCAATTCTTTTGCAATTATCATCGTATGATCAAACCCACGC
>CAUPNJ010000003.1:0-18393 GCA_963512515.1 uncultured Candidatus Saccharibacteria bacterium
CGTGAGCAATTAGAATGGCTAGCGGTAGGATGATTAAAATGGCATATTTAGGTTTAAACCCAGCCATAATGACGCTAAACAAGATAAAATATGATGCAATAGAGTTGCGACTGGCAAAAAAACCTTTGGCGGTAGAACAGAGGCCAATGATGGCTAGGACTAAGCTGGCTAAGCCGATGAGAGGTGATAAGAAAGTACTCTCAACTGTTTTACTCCAAGAAAAGAAAGGCAAAAAAGAAGAGATATTATGAAAGAATAAATCGAGACTAAAATCGGGAGTGAATAAAAGACTAGTGAGAGTGGCAGAATTTTTAACAATGGCGCTAGTAATAACTCCAACACCGGCAATTATGATGAGCGTAACTAAGACAAGAGGAAGCTTTGGTAAGGTTTTGATGGTGAAACGCAAATGAGGATGCATTAAAGCATATAAAACTATAAACGAGACAAGGTAAGGCATAAAAGGAGTGAAGAGGGCTAGTAATAAGCAAAAGGCGAAAACGAAAGAATAAAGGGGTTTGGGAGATTTTTTGCCTTGAATTTTTGAACCTAGCCAAAGTAATAAGGTTGGCCAAAAAACAATCATAATTAAAGGAGTTCCAGAGCCAGATAGATAGAGAAAACTAGATGATAAAACAGTGATAATGCTAGCTATAATAGCGACGTTGCTCTTAAACCAGCGGTTCAAAAGTAAAATAAATAACACGCCAAGTATGCCACCGATGAAAATACTGGGAAGTTTAATGGTGTAAGCAGAAAGCCCAAAGAAGGCAATGGAATATTTTTGTAAAATTCGGTAGGGTAGATCAACTAAATCACCATTTTTAATTGCAGTAAAATCGGTGTGGCTAGAAGTGATGGCGGATTCCATTTCCTGAGTGCTGAGACCATTGGGGGCGATGAGCGGTAAAAGAAATAAGGTGGCAAGAAAAACGACAGTCAGCAAAAGATAGCCGATGACAAAACGATGGCGATACAAAAAAAGTTTAGAAATGGTAATTTTACCCACAAATAGATTATAGCAATTATGGTTGTGTTTTGTCTAGAAAGTTGGGATTTATTCGTGAGTCTTATCTAGTGACATAAAACGCAGTAATTCCGGATGGAAGTAGAGTTCGATTTTGCCGATTGGACCGTGACGATGTTTGGCCAAGAGAAGTTCGGTGATATTGGTTTTTTCATAGTCGTCTTCTTGGTGATAATAATCGGGACGGTGCAGAAACATAACTAAGTCAGCGTCTTGCTCAATAGAACCAGATTCGCGCAGGTCAGACAGGACAGGACGAGGGTCATCACGTCCGGTAACATTACGAGAGAGCTGAGCGAGAGCAATAACCGGGATTTCTAGCTCACGCGCCAAGGTTTTGAGACCACGTGAAATTTCGGTAACCTCCAGTACACGATTGCCAGCGTAACGATCAGAACCGGCGATAAGCTGCAAGTAATCAACAATAATGATGCCGATGTCGTGATCATGAACGGCGCGGCGAGCTTTATTGCGAAGTTCTAAGACAGTCATGCTGCTGCTATCGTCAATATAGATTGGCATTTCGCCCATTTCACCCAAAGCGTCACTAATTTTACCGAAATCGTCGTCGCTAATATTGCCGGTACGGATGCGCCAGTTATCAACACCGGAAACATCTGAAATCATACGGTCAACAATTTCGTTTTTGGCCATCTCCATTGAGAAAAATAATACACCTTTATTGTTATAGGAAGCGATATTATAGGCAAGATTTTGAGCGAAAGTGGTTTTACCCATGGCAGGGCGGGCGCCGATAATAATTAAATCACCTTTTTGAAAACCGGCCGTTTTATTATCTAAATCACGAAAGCCGGTTTTGAGTCCACGTAAACTACCCTTGTCGGTACGTAACAAATCCAGACGATCAAAAGCATCGACTAATAACTCTTCAAGAGCAACATAGTCAGTTTTGATAGATTTGTCGGAGACTTCAAATAATTTTTTTTCTGCTTGACCAAGCAGAGTTTCAACATCGGCATCCTCTTCGTAGGCTTTGGTGGCAATAGTGGTGCCAGCAAGAATCAGGCGACGACGAGTTGAGGCTTTAGCAATTAGATCGGCGTAAGCTTTGGCGTGCGAGGCGGTAGGAACAAAGTTAGTTAGTTCAGCAAGATAGGGGGCTCCACCAATGGATTTTAGGGTTTTATTAGCTTTTAGTTCGGAAGTGATGGTAAGTAGATCAATGGGGCGGCTTTTTTCATAAAGTGAAGACATGCCGAAAAAAATTTTGGCGTGTTTTTGATCGTAAAAATCTTGAGGTTTAACAATTTCGAGAATTTCTGGAAAAGAAGAATCGTCTAACAAAATTGCTCCGAGTAGAGATTTTTCAGCATTTAAATCTTGCGGTGGAATGCGGCCGCTTTTATCGATAGCACTAGAATTTATTTCCGTATCAGAACGAGCTGAATTAGAACGGGATTTCTCCGTCATTGATAACCTCCTGGATTGAACCCATTATACCAGAAATTTTTTGAATTGTAGAATGTGAAGACGGAGTGTCGGTGTTTGTGGGTTGCTTCGAGGAATCTGCGGTGTCTTTATTGTGATTTTTTGGCTTACTTATGGGATCATGAATGATAATTTGTCGATTTTTAGCCTTTTGTCTTAACATTGATAGGTTATTTTCGCGTGAAAGTAAGTTTTTGGCGAAAGATTTTTCTGGATAGATATGAACGACGTCGTTTTCGATTTGATAATTGGAAGATAGGAGATATTTGGCAAGACCAATGTTAATGTTGCGGATTTCAGCTACGAACTGATCCCAATTGAAATCGGAACGAGAAAAGTCTTCTACTATGAATTCAGTTTTTTGGGAGGGTGCGCTATTGGCGGTTAGCGGTTTGGGATTAAGAGGAGATTTTGAGCCGGATTTTTTAGATTGGACGTGAGCCGAGCTAAGGTCTGGCCTTGAACCGGCCATCAAAGCAACCAGTAATTTGGCCTCGATAAAAGGTGCATCAATTTTGGTTAATTCAGCGAGTAAATTTAATAAATTGGGTTGAGGATTTAAGGTGATATGATTGATGAGTTCGGTTAATAAGATTTTAGGTTTGATGTCTGAAGTAAAAATAGCTTGTAGTTGCGCCTGAAGACTAGAGGGACTTTCTAAATAATTTTCTATTAATTTAGTGACGGTTTCAGCGGGTGGTAAACCGAGTGCAGATTCAATTTTTTGTTCGGTAATTTCTCCCGATTGAGTAGCGATTTGATCAAGTAGCGACAATGCATCACGGAAAGAACCACCGCTGCGTTTGGCGATGAGCTTAATTGCAGCGTCAGAACAATTTATTTTTTCTTGCTTAGCTATTTTGGCAAGATATTTTGCAATAGTTTTTTGATCGGCTAAATGGAAAACAAAAGATTGCGAACGAGAACGAATGGTGTCTAAAATTTTGCGTGGCTCAGTAGTAGCCATAATAAAAACGACGTGAGCGGGCGGTTCTTCTAAAACTTTGAGCAAAGCGTTGAAGGCGCCACGGCTGAGCATATGAATTTCGTCGATAATGTAGACTTTGTACTTACCTTTGGTGGGAGCAATAATAGCTTTTTCGCGTAGTTCCCTGACGTTTTCAACACTAGTGTTTGAAGCGGCATCAATTTCGATAATGTCTAAATAGGAATCTTCAAGTTGATAGTCGAAATCGTTGATAACATGAGCAAAAATACGTGCGACGGACGTCTTGCCGGTACCGCGTGGGCCAGAAAAAAGGTAGGCGTGCGAAATTTTATTGGATTTGATGGCAGTTTTAAGGCTTTTTATAATTTCGTCTTGGCCAATGACAGTGTCAAGACTGGTTGGACGATATTTGCGATAGAGTGCTTTTCTCATTTAATTTATTATAGCACGGTATCAGAATGTAAAATAATTGAATTGACTAAAGCGCTGCTTCGACGGCGGCCCAAGTGGCTTGGTCGTTATTGGCTGGCACAACTACGGAAACTTGAGAACCTTCTTTTAGATGGAAATAAGTAACAGAGGCGTAGAGAATTTCGTATTCGCGGCCGTTGACCTCTACAAAGTACTTGTCATCATGATGGACAAGGGTACCAATAATGGTTTTGCGTTCGACTGGACCAATTTGTTTGTAGAGAAAACGACCTTCCGGAGTGATGGTGAGCTTCATGATATCGCCTTCAACAAGCTTAGACTTGCTGGCGTAATTGGCTGGAACGGGATAATTTTTGCCGTCTTGATCAATCATAATCTGTCCGTCAAAAACTCCTTCGATAATTTTGCCTTCTGGACTAGAGACGACTACATTACGAGGGGCAGTAATGGTGTCGCCGTCACCCAAAATAGAGACCAAAAGTTCACGGGCAGCAGAAAGGTTGGTTTCAGCTTCTTGAATTAGAGAACGTAGACGTTTTATTTGTTTTGTTGGTAGTTCAGACATCACCTCGCATCCTGTCTGTTTAATTTAATACTAGTATTATATTATAGCTTAGCTAAAAAAAAGTCAACTAATTATTAATTGAAAGATTTGAAAGTTTTCCACACTATAAACATCGGTCATAACGAAAGTGTTGTATAAAAAACAGTAAATTTGGAAGATACTAAAAAGGTGACTTATTTTGATATCGGGTGAAAATTCTGTAGCAAATGGGAGACGATTTCAATAACTTCTAGTTTCATGGCTTGATAGTCAAAATTGGGGTGCTGATGATAAACAACTTCATGACAAAACTGATCAATAATATTAAGGGCCAGATGGGTTTTTTCGCGTAGATGAGGCGGGTTGATTTGGTGACTTGATAGAAATTGGACAATTTGCTCAGTGAGGTTGAGTTCGTTTTGTTTGAAAATAGCGGCAAAATCAGGATCGAGCTGCGACATGGCGATAATTTCAGCGTGGGCGCGTTGATTGAGGGTATGGTTTTTGATGAAATCATCAATGATTTGTTCTAATAAGTTAGGTAGTTTGTCTGGATCAAGCTTAACGTTTGAAAAAGCATTCAGGACGGGTGCTAGAATTTGATCAGAATATTTTTTGGTGCCGGCAAGAAAAATCGCGCGCTTGTCGGGGAAATACTGATAAAGACTACCAGTAGCAACACCGGCATATTTTGCAATATCAACACTAGTGACGTTATGGTAGCCGCGCTGGCAAATTAATTCAAAACCTTTGCTTAAAATACGCTCTTTGGTAGCGATCGAAGTTTTTTTGGTGGGGTCACGAATTGCTGGCATTTTTATATTATCTCATACTATGTAGTTGTTTTTGTTGCATTATTAATCCGGCAATGACGATGATGAAATCTACAATTGGTTCAGTAAACCAAACCGCCTTAATACCAAATAACATCGGAAAGATTAACATAGCAGGGAGAAACAAGACCAACTGCCTCAACATAATTAGCATGCCGGCTTTTTTGCCATCACCAATAGCCTGGAAGAAGGTAACGGTCATAATCATGGCTCCATATAACACAAATACCGAGTAGAACAGGCGAAAATTCTGCACGCCTTGGGCAATAATACTATTTTCGACTCCAAACCAAGCTAAAATTTGCGGGGCGAAAGCTAAAATTGGAAGCCAGAAAAGTGCAGCGAGAGTAAGTCCACCGATCGAAAATACTTTCATTGCTGCTCGCACTCGATCATAACGCTTGGCGCCAAAATTGGTTCCAATAATGGGCTGTAAACCTTGACTCATGCCCCATAAAGGAATAAACGAGAAGCTGTAGATCCGCATGGTAGCCGACATCAAAATGCCGTTAGCGTCTCCGCCATACTTGAAAGCCATCTTGTATAGCATGGTTTGCTGAATGATAAACAGCAGTTGCATAATCATGGCCGAGGAACCAATACTAAACATTTCCTTTTGGATCTTGGGGTCGGCTTGGATTTTGTGAATTTTTACAACTTTACTTTTTTTCAAAAAGTAATACAGCGTGACGACCGCTTGGACAAATTGAGAAATCACGGTCGCAAGGGCAGCGCCCTCGATAGCCTGCTCCCCCATCAAGAGCATAAAGATTGGATCGAGGATAATATTAAGTAGAGCCCCCAAGCCCATAATCAGCATGGCCTTTTTCATTAAGCCTTCGCCGCGCATCACCATATTAGCCGCTTGAGTGAAATTAACAAATAAAGAACCGAGAAAGATGATACGAAGATATCGAATGCCATAAGTTTTAATTTCGCCAGTTGCACCAACCATGGACAAAAAATTAGGTGCTAATAATAATCCGCCTATCGTGATAATAGTCGAGAGTAGGATAACCCAGAAAATCAGATTACCCATGATTTTGTCAATGGTTTTTTGGTCGTCGCGGCCCAAAGCGCGTGAGAGAATAGAGGCTGATCCTACGCCAATTAAAGTAGCAACACCATTATTGAAAATTGTGAGCGTCATAGCTAACCCACAGGCGGTCATTGCAGTTTGCCCTATGATGTTGCCGGCAAAAATTCCATCCATTAGCGGGTAGAGACCGATTACAATCATGCCGATGACGCCAGGGATAGATAGCTGGAATAGTAAAGCTAGTGGTTTTTTAGTGAGAAGTTGCTCTTTCATTCATTCCCTTTCAGACTGGAAACCATGTCGATTGATTTAATTTTGCGAGCTAAAATACGAGAAACTAGATAAGAAACCGCTAAAGTACCTAGCGCAGCAAGACAGTACGAAGAAAAGTTGATATGAGCATGAAAATCATAATTATCTTCAATGACGGTGGTAAAAATCCATTCCACCATCAGATAGCCTAGCGGTATACCTATTACTACCGAAAGTAAAGCAATCCAGTTATTTTGTTTGATAAAAATCTTTTTAATTTGACGGTCTCTGAAACCCAGTACTTTGAGAGTAGCAAATTGGTAATGTTTTTCGGTGTAAGATAAAACCCCGAGATTATAGATCACGACTGAACCGAGGACAACAGCAATCGTGATCAGCAAAATAACCATTGAACGCATCATCGAAAGCATCTTGTTCATACTGGACTCAATATTCATAATGTTTTGAACCGTAGTAATCGATGGGGAAGTTTTAAGCTGAGAAAGGTCGTGGTTTGAATAAATTGAATCCGGGAGATAGGTAGCCCCAAGTTTTTCAAAGTATTTTCTGGTCATGGTAAGACTCTGGTTTTGCGGGTCACGATGTAAACCAACGATTTTTGATTGATAATAAGTCTTTTGACCATAAATGCGCCATTTAATTTGGTCACCCACTTGATAACCCTTGTTTTCGGCTAATTTATAAGTAATATACACACCGTCGTTCCGGTCAAGCTTAACGAACTTTTCTGTTTTGTCCACAAAGCGCAAAGAATCTTTAGCGTCAGTGATTAGTGCAGTATTAGATTGATAATTATCACGGTGAATTAGCTCGATAGGCAAAGTTTTGGAAGTATGATGGCCATAACGATCAGTGAGCGATTGAGCTTGCTCGGGCGACAAATTATCGGATAGTGAAATTTTGTAATTAAAATTGAAAAGTTGGTGAAACTGCAAGTCGACAAAATGGTTCATGCTATCAAGCATGCCGAATGCAGCAGTAATCAATAGACAACAACCTGTCACGCCAGAGATCCCCATGATGGTACGGATTTTATTGCGAAAAACATCGCGTAAATTCCATTTATTAGAAAAGCTGAAAAACCGCATTAATTTGGTAGGTATAAGTTGGAATGAGCTAGATTTTAGTTTGGGTTGGGAAGTGCGGAGAGTCTCAGCCGGGGTTTCGCGAAGAATTTGGCGACAGGTCAGAAGAGTAATCCCGACTACTAGCAAAATAGTCGCGAGCGCTACAAAATAATCTGATGTGGTCATCAGTGGGGCGCCACCGGGGATTTCAAAGAAGTCCATCTGCAAAGAGATGAAAAAATGACCGATGATAAAATAGCCTAAAATTAGGCCAATCACTACCGCCAGCAAGGTTATGATTAAGCTATAGCTGATCAAATGAAGCGAGATTTTTAAGTTACGAAAACCTAAAGCTTTTAGAGTGCCAATTTGAGTACGTTGTTTTTGGACGATACGAGTCATGGTAGTAACGACTGATAGCATAGCAATGAAGAGGAAAAGACCAGAAAAAACACCAACGTAGGCTTCACCTTCCTCAATTTCGCCCTGATAGGTTTTATACGACAGCAAGTCTTGGGCATAAACAGCGGCGGAAACGGCTGGGACCGCTTGCTCAAGACGATTTTTAACTTTAGAGACCTGATCGGGGTAAGTATTGCTAGTGGCAGCGTAGGTATGATCTTTGACATCGACCATAACTTCGTTAAAAATCTGTTTCGAAGCAGGTAATTCTTGCGCTGATAAATAAGCGATGCCAAAATTTAAACGATCTGAAAAAAGCTCGGAAGGGTCTTTAGTGTCATAGACGTGATCGGGAACATTGATGATGCCTAAAATTTTTCTATAAACTTTTTGATACGGAGTTTTGACTAAAATTTTCTGCCCAACTTGATAATTATTGGCTTTGGCGTAAAATTCATCTAACCAAACACCCGACTTTTGCCTATCAAAAGGTTCACCTGAAACCACGTGAAAGCGAGAAATTTGGTTTGATTCAATGAAATTGAGCAGCAGAGTTTTTTCTTGATTAGAAGTAGCGGTCAAAGTAAGTTTACGCTCGGCGTTTTTGACGCCAGGGATGGCTTTAATTTTTGCGAGATCTTGCACAGAAAAATTGCGACCGACCAAATTCAAATCTTGTAGATTATTTTGCCGATAGAAGCGGTTTGCGGTCTCAACCATACCATAAGAATAGCCTTGAATACCGGTGTAAGCCATGACGCCAATTAGCACCATTAGAAAAATCGTGATAAATTGAGAAAGATTTTGGCGGATATCCCGAAGCATTTTTTTCTTCAACATTTTACCACTCCACTTGTTCGATTGTTTTGGGGTGACGATTAACTTTCACTTTGGCAATCTGACCATTTTTGAGATAAACCACACGGTCGGCGATATCGGCAATCAAGGAATTGTGTGTAACAATTACAACCGTGTTTCTACCAGAGTTAGCATCACATTGTTTCTTGAGCAGGTGCAAAACCTCAACGCCAGTTTTAGAATCAAGCGCGCCAGTCGGCTCATCGCAAAGTAGCAGTTTGGGATCTTTAGCAATGGCGCGGGCAATCGAAACTCGCTGCTGTTCGCCGCCAGATAGTTGATTAGGAAATTTATTCAAATGTGCCTCTAGCCCAACTTCTTGAAGAATTCGACGGGCGGATTTTGGTCGTTTGACGATATCTTTAACAATTTCAACATTTTCCAAGACGGTAAGAGTGGGCAGAATGTTGTAAAACTGAAAAATAAAGCCGACATTTTCGGCGCGATACTGAGCAAGCTGGCGGCTGTTATAACTAGCGATATTTTCGCCGTCGACAACGATATTGCCAGACGTAGGAGAATCCATGCCACCGAGTAAATTTAAAAGAGTGGATTTGCCAGCCCCACTAGGACCGAGTACCACGACGAACTCGCCCCTAGGGATTTCGAGATTTAAATCGTCGATGGCATTAAAAGTTTTTTCGCCGATTTGATAAGTTTTGGTGAGATGACTAAATTTAATATATGAAACATCTTTCATATTAGGAATTGTAACGCTAAAAAATGGAATAGTCAATAAATTTGCAATAAAAAAGTGAGACCCCTTGCGGAGTCTCACTACAATTTGCCAACTTGATTTGATTAAGCGAGTTCGACGGTAGCGCCAGCTTCTTCCAAAGCTTTTTTCATAGCTTCGGCATCGGCTTTGGCAACTTTTTCTTTGACGGTGGTAGGAGCGCCATCGACAATAGCTTTGGCTTCGCCAAGACCTAGACCAGTAGCTTCTTTGACAGCTTTGATCACAGCGATTTTTTGAGCACCGGCGTCTTTTAGGACGACGTCGTATTCGGATTTGCCTTCATCGGCAGCGGCAGCACCTTCGGCAGGAGCAGCAGCAACGGCAACGGCAGCAGCAGCTGGTTCGATGCCATATTCATCTTTAAGGATGTTTTTGAGTTCGTTGACTTCGAGAACGGTCAATTTGACTAGTTCTTCGGCCAATTTTTTGATATCTGTAGCCATAATATTCCTTTTTAACTAATTAATAATAAATTTGATTGCTAATTTGAAGCTTTGGCTTCGAGACCAGAAACGATATCGGAAACTCCGCCAGATAGGCCGGAGATAGAGTCGTTGACCGGAGAAAGAAGCTGAGCCACCACTTGGGCGACCAACTCGTTTTTGGTGGGCAGGTTCGCGAGGGCTTTGACTTCGGTTTGATCGAGGTTATTGCCAGCATCGCTGAAGGCGCCAACCAATTCAAGGGCTGGGTGTTTTTTAGCAAAAGTAGCTAAGGTTTTAGCTGGAATCACTTCATCTTCGCTAGACACAGCATAAAGCAACTGACCAGTTAGGCCAGTGGTGTCGGTGTCTTTGTAGACGGCGATTTCATTCATTGCTACACGAACAAGACGGTTCTTAACGACTTTGATTTTGACCTTGTTTTCGCGAGCCAAGGCGCGGAGATCTTGCAATTCTGCTACGGTCAGGCCTTGATATTTAGCGAAAACAGTCATTTTGGCGTTGGTTAAGAGTTTAGTCAAATCAGCAACCAATTCGTTCTTTTTATCTTTTGAAATTGCCATAAAAAGTTCCTTTTGGTTTGTTATTAAGCGTTGGCAAATTGTTAAAAAACGTTACCAACTGATAAGAATTGCCTCGGCGACATGATTAAGGAATCTCCCGTCGCTGTCTTTGGTAACTTATTTAATTATATCAAAATCGATAAAAAATGTCAATAGAAGCGGATTATTTATTCAAGAATTTGCGTAATTCTGCCATGGTAGTGTAGTTAGCAAAAATACGTTTGGGGCGATTTGAACTTTTGAGGAAGAAATTTAAAGCCTTTTTGAGATTGGGATTGGTATATTTGACCGTGATTTGATTAGACTCTAAATGGGTGGCTACCTGATTAGCACATTCGCCACTGCAGACTTGTACAGATTTGAGGGAAGAAAAATCTACTTTTTTTAGCCAAGAGATGTCTTGGCCATCGGCATGGCGGTTGTTGATGGTGATCATATAATCATGTTTAGAATCCGCAAACGAGGCAAGATTGGCTTGGAAAGAAGCAGGATTTTTGACTAAAATTAGCTCGACTGTTTGACCTTGGCAAGTAAGGGTTTCACCACGCCCAAAAGCTGAATCAATTTGAGACAGAGCCTCTAGGAGGGATTTGTTATCACTGTCCGGTAAAATGGTTTTGACTAGAGCAAGGGCAGCGGTGGCGTTGATGGCGTTAAAGACGCCTCGAAGCTTTAATTTGGCTTTGAGTTGAGTATCGTTCACTTTAAGCGTAATATGTTGATCGTGGACTTGACTAAGTTCTGTGAGGACAGGGTTGGTTTTGGTGGTTTTTCTAACCTTGTTGGCAGAAAAAGCGGTTTTTAAAGTGGAGGAAACGCCGAAATAGCTTACTTTTTTACCAGTGATTTTAGACAATAAAGGATCGTCGCGATTAACGACTGTGCCCCGCTTGGCGTGTTTTGAGAGATTAGCCAATAATTTTGCTACGTTTTGAGTTGTACCAAAACGATCGAGTTGATCTTCTGAGACATTTAATAAAAGAGCATAATCGATTGCGCTGACTTCTGTGAATTTACGAGAGTGAGCCTCATCTAATTCCAAAACCGCGATATCGTAATTAAAACGGCCAGTTAATTTGATGGATTGCAGAATGGCCGAGATAACGCCGCGTACAAAATTTGAGCCAGTGTTATTGGTAAAGACGCGTAAATTTTGGCTATGGAGCAATTCGCTAACTATTTTAGTGGTGGTGGTTTTGCCGTTGGTCCCAGAAATTACAACTATACCATAAGGGAGTTTAGACAGGACCGAATTCACGAAACTTGGTTGCAGTTTTTCTACGATTAGCCCCGGTAACGCCGAGCCACCACCGTACAGGTTGCAAAATTTTTGAATAGTTTTGCCAAGTATGATACTAAAATGAGTTTTGAGTGCGTCAAGCATAGAAATCACTTAATTATAGATGTTTTCGATAGCGATAGATGGGCCCATGGAAGTGGAAATAAAGGTACTTTTGACATAAGAACCTTTAAGAGAAGCAGGTTTTTGATTTTTTAGAGACTCAAAGAAGGCGTTGGCGTTTTCTTTGAGCTGTTCTGGTTTGAAATTGGTTTTGCCGATGCCGATATGAACCACGGATTGTTTGTCGACGCGGTATTCAATTTTACCAGCTTTGGCTTCTTTGACGGCTTTTTCGATATCGTTGGTGACGGTGCCGGCTTTGGGGTTTGGCATCAAACCTTTAGGTCCGAGCAAGCGGGCGTATTTGCCAAGTTTTGGCATAAAGGCTGGAGTAGCGATTAGAATGTCAAAATCGATAATTCCCTTTTCGAGCTGAGCGAGAAATTCTTCATCTTTAGCGAGGTCGGCACCAGCAGCGGTGGCTTTTTTACAATCATAGAGAGGGGCAAAAACCGCAACTTTGACAGATTTGCCGTTGCCGTGAGGTAGGACTACGGTAGTGCGAATATTTTGATCAGCTTGGCGCGGATCCACACCGAGACGAGCGTGAATTTCGACGGTGGCAGCAAATTTAGCAGGATTGGTTTTGACCGCCAAATCCAGAGCTTCTTCTAGAGAGTAGGTTTTGGTTTTATCGATGAGTTTGAAGGCTTCCTGATATTTTTTGCCACGTCGCTCAAGGCGAGAACGAGTAATAGGGGTGGCGCCTTTGGGCTTGTCGGCTTTTTGGGCGGTTTCGACTTTGCGAGCTTGGCGTTCTGCTTCAGCTTTGACTTCTTCAAGATGTTTTTTGGATTTTTTGCCGGATTTAGCAAAATGTTGAGCATCTTCGACTGCGACCGGATTAGTTTGTTCGAGATTTTGGTTGGCTTCGGTTTCGGCCATGATTTCCTTTCTGTGGTGATAGCGAGCAAAATGGCTCTCCCAGCTAGTTAATTATTATTCTATTATAGCAAAAAAATATAAATTTGTAAAGGCGCCCTGAGGGCGCCTTTTTGTTAGTTGTTTTGCGTTTTTTTGAAACTAAACCTAAAATATTCTATATTTTTTCTAGGTTTTTCAAAATAATGTTCATCTTCGCTTTCGTAAGAAAGCTTGAATTTTTCGTCCTTGAACGAGCAACCATTTAAAGTCTTGCCCTCCGAAAAATTCTTTCTATCCAGCGATATATAACTATCCTGGCCTCCTTTTGAGCAGTGAAAATGAACATTCCCTTCTCTATCGGACTTAATCGAAACAATGTACCCTATTTCCTCTCCACGTGAGAAAAGGCACACTAATTTCTTTTTTTTCAGACAGTACTTTTTACTTTCCTGATCTTCTATTATCTTGACTAATCTTTGCATTAGCCAAAAATGATCCGAAACATGGGTTATAAGATTCTTCTCTTTTTCATTCTTCTTTAAACTAATATACCATGCCATTTTTAACCCCCTTATGTAATCTAGGCATAACGAATACTTTTCTATTATACTACATAATTTAATATTAGTCAATAGTTAAAGATAACAAAAAACCTCCAAACGGAGGTTTTTGGGATTTAGGGTCTTAATCTTCGGCTTCGACACCCATAGAACGGGCGGTGCCAGCGATAATTTTGACGGCGCCGTCAAGATCGATGGCGTTGAGCTGATCTTTTTTCTGTTCAGCGATTTTTTCGAGGTCGGCACGAGAGATTTTGCCAACTTTTTCGCTGTTGGGTTTGCCGGAGCCTTTTTGGATTTTAATAGCTTCGCGGATTAGATCATCTACGGGTTGACCGAGGCAGGTCCAATCGAAAGTACGATCTTCGAAAACGCGAATATGTACAATGACGTTTTTGCCCATAAATTCTTTGGTTTTTTCGTTGAAAGGATTGATGAAATCCATCATATTAAGACCCCATTGACCAAGAGTGGAACCAACCGGAGGTCCAGCAGTAGCTTTGCCACCAGGGATACGAAGTTTAAGGTTACCGATAACTTTTTTTGCCATATTATTTCCTTTTGCTTAGGTGAAGCTCCCAAGACGATTAATAATCGTGCGTAACTTCTTTATTATAAATTATTTTTGCTAAAAAGTAAAGTTTAGAGCTTTTTAACTTGCAGAGCGTCGAGTTCGACTGGAGTTTCGCGACCGAACATCGAGACCATAACTTTGAGTTTACCTTTGGCGGCATCAATTTCAGAGATTGAGCCATCAAAACCTTTGAAGGGTCCGTCGGTGATAGAAACGACTTCGCCAAGAGCGTAATTGACGGAATATTTGGGATCTTCTACGCCCATGCGTTTTTTGATTTTGGCGATTTCCTTTTCGGAAACTGGAGTAGGCTGGGTGCCGGTGCCGACAAAACCGGTCACACCTGGGGTGTTTCTGACGATATACCAAGTTTCGTCGGATAATTTCATCTCGACTAAGACGTAGCCTTGGAAAAGTTTACGATCGACAACCTTGCGTTTGCCGTTTTTGATTTCGATTTGTTTTTCTTTGGGGACGATGGCGTCGAAAATTTTGCCTTTGAGTTCGGGATTGTCTAGACGCTGAGTGATGCTGTCGGCAACTTTGTCTTCGTAGCCACTGTAGGTGTTGATTGCGTACCAGGCGCGGGTGTCATCGTATCGGTTAACTGCCATAAATTCCTTTCTTTAATGTTTTAAAATGTTATTAAATACGAACGAGAAGAAGATGTCTAAAACGAGAATGAGGAGGATGAAAAATGCGGTATAGAGGAGGACGGCAAAGGTCATTTTCCAGGTGGTTTTGCGGTTAGGCCAGCGTACTTGGCGGATTTCGCGCCAAGAATTTTTAAGGTAGCGCCCGAGTTTGACGAAGGGTTTGCCAAGAAAGGCAAGTGGGGTTAGGGCTTTTTTCAGAGGTTTAGTTGGTTTAAGGGGCGATTTGGTCACTTGTTTAACTTTAGTGTTGGTGGTTTTAGGGGTTTTGGTGCTTGGTTTGGTATTTGGTTTAGCTGTTGGCTTGGTGCTTGATTTGGTGTTTGGTTTTGGGGTGACTTTTTTGGTTTTTGGCTGAGGTTTGCTTGGGTCCTGAGCCTTGATGCGAGTAATTTTTGCCATTTTCCTCTTTCTCTTATTAACAAAAATAGTCTGTTACCAGACTGTCAAGTGTAGTATAGCAGAAATGGGGATTTATTGCAAGAATTAGCTCTAAATTAGTATTTGAAAAATTTTTGCCAGAAAGAGATTCCGGCAGAAATTAAGGCTAAGCCGATACCGGCGTAAAATACGGCGATAAAATCAATGGGGGCTAGGCTGGAGATGCGTAAAAGGCTGCCGCCGCTGATCATAAAAATCATGATGAGATAGGACTTTAGGTCGAAAAAATGCCAAAATGGGCGGGTGTCTTCGCGGTAGGATTTGATGCGTTTGTGGTGTTTGGCGCTGAGTTTGTAGAAGAGTGTGGCGAAGGCGGAAAAAATGAGTAGAGATAGAATCGGGTAAAAAAATGGGAGGTTTTTGATGAGAAGGTAGTTTTCGAAACCTATTTTGGCGACGTTGAGACCAGCTAATATCCAAACGCTGCCAGCGATGGCTAAGAGCTTGCGTGTTTTGACTTGAAAGATGGATTTTGGCATGATTTTGATATTTTTGATTTATGTTGACTGATTTTGGCTGGAGTTTATTTTATAAATTTTAAGGTGGCTTGTCAATTTGTGGTGTTTAGGCGGCAGGGGCTTTTTTCTGGCGCTAAATGTGGTAAAATAAGAGAGCGTTGGGGATTCGCCAAGTGGTAAGGCACTGGGTTCTGGTCCCAGCATTCGGGGGTTCGAATCCCTCATCCCCAGCCAGTTGAGATTTTAGTCAAATCCACCGTAGAATTATATGGTGGATTTAAGTTTATAACAGATACAAAATCGTTTTTAACATAGAGGTTCGAAAAATTTTCTTTGGTTGGTAATTCTTTCTCCAGATTTTTCACTTTTAAACTTATTTGAAGCTATTGTTGTTTCCGATGAATATCCGTTTTTCGTGAGTGGAGCGGCAGCAACAATCGAAAAAGTGAATATTCCGTATACCATCAATAAGGCTTAACAAGAGGCAGAATACAATCTTTTACTCTGCATCAATTATCCGCATGATTATAGATCTGACGGCATGCTATAAGAGTCTTATAATGCCACATTATTTCACATAAAACTATGTAGTAAAGAAACCTGAGAGTAATCCCGGGCCTTTTTCTATAATGAAGCTTTAATGTCTGCGTACTTATCAGCAAATGCTTCTTCAATTGTTTTACCAGATTTTTTTAGGTATTTTTTAATTAGGTAATATCCTAGTGAATAGCCACCCCAATATGGAAAATCGTTGCCATTACCCGTAAATATATATTCATAATCATAGCTAGTATTCGAAAGATCCTTTTTTAGTATACTAAGTATCTTCTCATTCTCCTTGTCTGATCTGCCTGTTATTGTTTCCATATAAAATTGTCTTTTAGTGTTGTTTCTAGAAAACCCTTCGGTGAAGCATACTGCTAGCCCCTCAAAAATTAATACATCCAGCAATGTATTCATCCATTCATTGTTCTTCCCCCATCTTGCGGCATGACAAAGTTCGTGTACTAGGACTTCGGAAATTTCAAATTCACTAAAACCATCTTCGGCCGTTAGACGTATCAGATTATGTTCATACGTATGCCCACTAACGCTATCTTTTGCTTCAGGAAATTTTTGCTTTGAATTACGTATTAGTACGTCGATATCCCAATCTATTTTAAGTTTAGAAAAAGCATATTTCTCCGCTTTTTTAACAGCATCTAAAATAAGAGCTTTCTTATTTGGGAGATTTCCATTTGCTTCAGTAATAAATAGATTAATTTTGTTCATATTATTAATAATAGCATTTTGATATTTATCGGATAAATTTTATTACATAGTTAATGTTGATATTGGTGCCAGAATTAATTTTAATGATTCTAATTCAAACTTTTAACGACCGAGAAAAGCGTGAAGCTTACGAACGCCAAAAAGACATCTGTCCTGCCTGTGGGTAATATTTTGGAATTGAAGAAATGGAAGCTGACCACATCATGCCATGGAGTAAGGGCGGAAAAACTATCGCCGATAATTGCCAAATGCTTTGCAAGGATTGTAATTGGTGGAAAAGTGGCGTTTAATTGATTAACTAAATAGAATTATTTATTGAGGAAAGTTTTTATTATAAATACCTTATGGTTTCGCGCGTAAATCCCATGCTTAAATTCTATAAGCTATTGAAATAATTACGAATCTTTTGTGCCATCAGTTTGCGGCGTTCTAACAAGAAGTTTTTATACTCTGTTTTGGTCATAACTTCGAATCCTTCAGGTATGCAGTTCTCAGACATATTTCTTTTTAGATCTTTAAGGTTATCTATCGCACCAAATTTATTCTCTTTACCTTTACACTGCGCATAGATTAATTCCATATAATTTACTGGCGCACGGTCGCTAATTTGAATATTAACCTCGGTTTGCAACATAGCAAAGTTTGCAATTTGGTTATATTCTCCACGATTGTTAAGGCCATTTTTTTGCAGGTAATTTTTTGGAAAGATATGATGAATATCGCCACGATTTTCTATTAAGGTTTTCACGGTTATATCTCTAGATAAGAACCCACGGTCTCCGAGCTTAATTTGGGCCATCAGGAAGGTCTTCCAGTATGGAGATGATGCTACAGATGTGTTGAAGTGTTCTACTAAGATGTCTGACCAGTATGTTTCGTTGAGTTGACGGTCTATTTCATCATCGATAATAGCTAAGATATCTTCGCTACTGCTGAGTCTGCGGATGTCATAGTCAAATGTGGACTCAGGGGATGAGGTATAGCGTTGGGTTAAGATTGACATCACAACCCATCTGCGTACCTGCTTTTCTATTAAATCAGGGCGAACAGCTTTTTCTTTTAAGGTAAGGTATAGAATATAACCAAAGTTTACTACGTTTTGGGAGCGAATCAGATCGTCACGAATAGCACCGGCAGACTTCAAAATCATGATATAGCGCTCGAAATTAGATTGGTTAATGAAGTCATTTATACCTTCACGTAGCGTATTGTAACTTTTTTCTACCACATCTTCACGATATTCACGAGTTTCAAAGTCGCGTCCGGACAGTAAACTAACTAAATCCTGTAGTTTGCCGCGCCTAAATTTGTATGTAAAGGTTACACGTAGCACATCAACATAGCTAGGCTGGTAAATACTTTCAGACTTATCTTTAATCCAAGAAATCTTATTAAATGTATCAATATTAGCGAATTCGGGGTCATTCTTCTTGATATTTTCGTAGTCCGTTGGGTTTTTAGCGAGGTGACAGAAGTAATCAATAGTCTTGCGGATTTCGTTACCACCATATTCTTTATTTACGCTAATTTTAGACATGGCGAAGTCTGCCT
>CAUPNJ010000004.1:0-18148 GCA_963512515.1 uncultured Candidatus Saccharibacteria bacterium
CACTAGTATTATTCATCGTCGCCTCCGCCACCTTCATCCTTGCCAAAGCCCTACAAACCAAAAAGCGTCGCTACTGGATTATTTACGCCGTTTTAGTCAGTCTCGGCATGTGGACGCATTATTTCACCTCTTTAGCTTGGCTTACCCATCTCATTTTCATCTACAAAAAACAAGGCAGTCTCAAAAAACTCTTCCATCAAAAAGAAGCTATCCTCAGCTACATTCTATCAGTCTTACTTTATTTACCTTGGCTACCATTTTTCCTCAAACAGTTTAGCAATGTGCAACGCGCTTTCTGGATTCCCAGTATCAGCCTCAAAACCCCAGTCGATTTTATTTCAGACAGTCTATTTTTAAATCCCACAGAAAAAATCACCAACTGGATTGCCCTCCTTGCTGCCATTACTATCACCATAATCGTCTTTTTAGCTATAAAAATTTGGCCAAAAATCACCCCTAAGCAACATTTCTACGCTAAATTCCTAATCTACCTAGTCGCCCTCCCACCACTCTTGCTTTTACTTCTCTCTCTACCACCACTTCGCCCCATGTTTGTCGATCGCTATGCCTCCTACAGCTCGATCTTAATCTGGCTCATTCTCGGCCTAATCATCTTCGCCGCCTTTGAATACAAAGTCTCCAAATTACCCCTCAGAGTTACCAGCCTAATTTTTGTGCTAGCTATTGCCGGCATCGGCATCTTTAATGTCACCACGCGCGAACCAAAGGGTCATGTACAAGACATCTTCACTGCCGTTACTCAGAATTCAGCCGACAACTCGCCAATTCTTGCTGCCACCGAATGGATTTATTACGATGCCGCCGCCTACTCTTCTGTCAATCACCCCGTCCACTACGTTAGTGAATGGTCTGAGTATCAATATGGATCACTCGAGCCGATTCGTCGCTACAAATATAACCTCTCTGAGCGTTACTCTGATTTTCTCAAGTCCCACGACAGTTTTTGGTATATAACAGAAACTTCAAAAGGCCAAAAAACTAAATTACCAGCCAAGACCGATGGCTTTTCTGTCACCAAACAGATTTCCAACAGTCACCACACTGCCGTTAAATTAGAACGCAACAAAAATACCCACTAGCACCACTGTTGAAAATGTGTTAATATAACATCACCGGGGCGTGGCACAGTTGGTAGCGCGCTGCGTTTGGGACGCAGAGGTCGCAGGTTCAAGTCCTGTCGCCCCGACCATCCAAGTGAAGAGAGAATTTATCAAGAATTATTATGCCAAAAATTAAATCATTACCCAAAAAATCCAACAAACCCAGCACCAGCAACCGCATTCGTAGCGTATTATTTAGCATTTTTATTTTCATAATCATAGTTGGCACTTTTTCAGTACTCACCCCACAAAGAAATCTTAAAGCAGTCCCACTTTCCGACGTTATCACGCGCGCCAACGATCCAAACGGAGACATCAAACACATTTCGGTCTCTGGCCAAGTTCTCGAAATCACCCTTAAAAACCAAGATCAGCCCAGCCAAACTTCTCGCAAAGACGCCTCGGGCACTCTTTACGAACAAGGATTAATCGATCATTGCGCCAAACTTTCCGGCAAAAAACAACAAAGCTGCCGCGCCAAATATCCCACTATCGAATACAAAGAACCCGTGAATGTTGGCGAAACAATCTTCAATATCGCCAGCATAGCTTTACCCATCGTCATTCTAGTAGGTTTTTTTGCTTACATGATGCGTCAAGCCCAAAGTATGAACAATCAAAGCATCGGTTTTGGTAAAGCCAAAGCCAAGCTTTATGGTCCCGACAAGAAAAAAGTCACCTTCAAAGATGTCGCTGGCAACGAATCCGCCAAGCAAGACCTCACCGAAATTGTTGATTTTCTGAAAAAACCCAAAAAATACGAAACGCTGGGTGCTAAAATCCCCCGCGGTGTATTACTGGCAGGTGATCCAGGCACCGGTAAAACTTTGATGGCCCGCGCCGTGGCTGGCGAAGCCAATGTGCCATTTTTCTCAATTTCTGGTTCCGAATTTGCCGAAATGTTTGTCGGTGTCGGTGCCTCTCGTGTGCGCGACCTCTTCAATAAAGCCAAGAAAAACTCTCCCAGCATTATTTTCATCGATGAAATCGACGCCGTCGCTCACAAACGTGATGCTAGAGGCGGTGCCGGCAGGGAAGACGAGCAAACTCTCAACCAAATCCTAGTCGAAATGGATGGTTTCGATAATGAATCTGGTGTTATCGTAATTGCCGCTACCAACCGAGTCGACATGCTAGACAAAGCCTTGCTTCGCCCAGGCCGTTTTGATCGCCACGTCAACGTCACTCTTCCAGAAAGAAAAGACCGCCTAGCCATTCTGAAGGTTCATTTCAAAAATAAACCCACCGCAGAAGATATCGACTTAGACGCTCTAGCTGCCAAAACCGTTGGCTCTTCCGGCGCCGATCTTGCCAACATCGCCAACGAAGCCGCCATCACCGCTGCCCGCGAAAGCCACAAAACTATCACCAACGACGATATTACCGAAGCTTTTGAGCGCGTTGCCATTGGTCCAGAGCGCAAATCCAAAGTCATGAGCGCCGACGAACGCAAGCTCACCGCCTACCACGAAGCCGGACACGCCATCGTTGGACATATTTTGCCAAATTCCGATCCAGTTCACAAAGTCACCATCATCCCCCGTGGTCGTACCGGCGGTGTCACTTGGTTCTTGCCTCCAGAAGATCGTAGCTACAAAAGCATTTACGATCTCAAAGATGTTCTGGCTCGTGCCATGGGTGGCCGTATTGCCGAAAAACTAGTCTTCGGTGCCGACGCCATCACCACTGGTGCCGCTTCAGATCTACAGCATGTTGCTCAGCTCGCTAAAGAAATGATCATCGAAGAGGGCATGGGTCAAAAAACTCGTAACCTAGTTTTTCCAGATGAAGCTACGGGCTACTACACCATCGCCACCGGCAAACCATATTCCGAAAAAACTGCCGAACTGATCGATCAAGAAATCAAGCAACTCACCGAAGAGGCTGCTACTCGTGCTGAAACTGTCCTCAGAGCTAATCGTGGCGTTCTTGACCAGCTGGCTGAAGCCCTGCTAGACAAAGAAACTCTCGAGGTCGCCGAGCTAAAACCACTCCTAAAAGACGCAAAATTGCCTGTCGCCGCCAAACTTACCTAAAAGCCCAACACTTCACTTTTCGCCAGCTAAAATATGTTAGAATAAATTAATGAAACGTTTTCAATTCCGTTCAGTCGTTGCACTCGCCAATGCCAAATTATCGATTAAATTTGCTGCCATTTTGCTTTCGGCTTCAACTTTAGTTTCCGCCCTGCTAGGCATTTTTCGCGATCGCCTTTTAAATTCCTACTACCTAGACACCTATCCCGTCGGCATCGACGCCTACACCGCCGCCTTCATCATCCCAGACTTTATGTTTTTCATCTTAACCTCAGGCGCTTTGGCTGTTTCTTTTATCCCAGTCTTTAACCAGCGCCTTATGTCTGGCAACAAAAAATCTGCTTGGGAACTTTCCTCCAGCTTGCTTAACCTCATGGCTCTAGCTACCCTAGTCGCCAGCATTTTAATTATGATTTTTGCCGATCCACTAGTGCGCTATGTCGTTAGCCCAGGCCTTGACGAATCCGGCACCATTCTCGCTATCAACATGATGCGCGTAATTGCTATCAATCCCTTTCTCTTTTCCATCGCCACGGTTTTATCCTCTATCCAGCAAGCCCTAGGTCGCTTCGTTTTTTATTCTCTCGCCCCCGCCCTCTACAATGTCGGTATCCTAATCGGTATCACCGTCTTCACCAACGGCATCAATCTTTTCGGTATCCAATTTTTCGAAGGTGGCATTATGGGAGTTGCGCTCGGAGTTGTGTTTGGTGCAATTTTGCAAGTAATCGTTAGCATCGTCGGTTTGTTTGGCTTTGGCTTTGATTATAAATTCAAAATTTACTGGAAAAATCTTGGCTTTCGCTCGGTCCTCAAATTGCTCCCTGCCCGCTCACTCGACCAGGGAATTGACTACGTCAACACTGTCGTCACCACCAACCTCTCCTCCCACATGGGGGCTGGCGCTCTCCGCTCTTACCAACAAGCTTTCAGCCTGCACCAAATGCCCATCAATCTTATAGGTGTGGCTATTTCCACCGCCTTTTTCCCTAAAATGACCGAAGAAGTCGGCTCCGGCAACGACGACAAATTTAATCGCACTTTCCGTCAAGCCCTTCGCACCATCACCTGGATTTCTCTCCCCGTATCTATCATCGCCCTTTTCGCCCGCGGTTATGTTGTTAGCTTTATCAAAAACGGTGGCGACCATCTCATTTCGGCCGTGCTTGCCGCCCTAATTATCAGCATTTTCGCCCACTCCGTTTTTCATATCGCCTCGCGCGGTTTCTATGCCCGCCAAGACACCAAAACTCCTTTTATCATCAGCATTGTAGCGATTGGGCTTACTATCATTTTGGCGGTTATTTTTGCCAAAATGAACTATGGGCCCGAAGGTTTGGGTTGGGCGCAGTCGATTGGCGGTATTGTCGAAATCATTATTTTACTCGCAATTTTACAAATTCGCTCCAAGCACCAGCTCTTAAATCGCGATTTTTGGCATGCTTTTTTCAACATGCTCCTCGCTTCGGTTATTTCTGGTTTTGTCGCCTATATTATGACCAAGCTTCTGCCACTTATGGCTTCGGATAACTCGTTCCTCTCGATTTTTCCAAAGTTCTGCATGATTTCCATCGTTTCACTAGCCGCGTACTTTGTGGCCAGTTGGTTTTTGAAACTCGAAGAGGTCAAGCCTGTCTTCGACAAGCTTGGACAGATTGTTTTTCGCAACCTCACCCCCAAAAATTAATTCATTATAGATCAAAACAATTCAAATTTGGTAGCGCCAGTAGGACTCGAACCTACGACCTTGAGCTTAGAAGTCTCCTGCTCTATCCAGCTGAGCTATGGCGCCATAAATTTATTTTAACATATTTTTACCTTACAACAAAAACTTAAGTATCAGCTGTTTTTGCCTCTAATTACTTCTCCCGCTCATTCCGCTCAAGGTTGACTTTTCAGAAAAAATCCGTAATCTAGGTATAGATACTAACAGGGAAAGGCAAAAGACTTTATGTCAGAAATCGTTGCCGATGCAAAATCGGCCACTCAAACTAGTCCTCAATTTTTGTTAAAGGATTTTTTGATTGCTTTTCGCAAAATCTCTTATCGTTTGACCAAACGTTTTTTCGACATTATTTTTGGCTTAATTGGCTGCATTTTTGTTTTACCCATCGCTGCCTGTATCAAAATCGCTTTTCTTGCTACCAGCGACCGCCATTCTATTTTCTATTCTCAAAAACGGCTACGTCGATTTTCTTGGCACCGACATTCATCGTGCCAATTCACAAGTTTTTCTTAAATTCCCTCGCATTAAGCGTAAAATCATTCGCTTAATCGGCGCAGAAAATTTCAACCAAATCATTGCTAACGCTAAAGATTTGATTTCTTGATTTTCGTAAAATGCCTATGCTTGTCGCCCCAAGAGCCTATCTGTTATACTAAATAACAGTATGGAGGGAACAAAGCCCAAGTTCAAAAAGCAAACAGCCCTGATTTTGACCGCTATTTTGCTGGCTTTTTCGCTGTTTTCCGCTTTTCTCTACTTCAATACCTCTCCCGACCCTAACTATCCTTCCGCCTCCAAGCCAAAATCCAAAAGCTCCCAAGATGGGGCTTCGTCCTCCACGCCAGTGCCTTCTAGCTCAAAAGCCGCTTCACATCAAGATCCCGCCAGCACCCGCTCAAGGACTAACAATAACACTAAAACCAACATCAACACCGACCCCAGCACCACTAAAGCCTTCACTTTCGTCGCTCAACCTGGCGACTCCTACACTCTCTTTGCCCGCCAAGCTATCGCTAGTTACTTAGCTCAGAATCAGATCTCCGCCACCGACCAGCAAAAACTCATCGCCGAAATTAATCTAACCAACTCTGCCGGCGCTCCCTATCTCGAGATTGGCGACAAAATCTCTATTCAATCCTCCGATATCGCCAAGCAATTTACCAGTGCCACTGCCGCTTCTACCTCCTCCGTCGCTTCTGATGACAGATCTGCTGCCTCTGACGCCACCTCTCAAACAAAATCAGCCCACTCTAGCTCCAAAACTAGCTCCAAATCAGCCCATAGCCTTAAAACTAGCCCCGAATCAGACCAGCCCGGCTCGTACACTTTCACCGCTCAATCCGGTGATTCCTACATCACCTTGGCTCGCCAAGCTATTCAACAGTCTCAATCTGGCGCCAAGCTTTCACCCGCCCAGAAAGTCGCTGCCGAAACTAAGCTTGCCGCTGTCGCCAACTGGCCAGCTATCAACCTTGGCCAAACCGTAACAATTAATGCCACCGACCTTAAACAAGCCATTGATTTTGCTATCAATCTCAGCCCGGCAGAGCTTTCCGCCTGGCAACCGTTTGCCGATCTTATCGTTTGGTAGCCCTATATTCACCTAGTTTCAACAATCTTCTGGCTTTTGTTCTGAATCTAACCTCCTTGACCAGTCCCATCCAGACAACGCTACCTAACAAAAACGCTTGCATCACCCCTGTTAACTGAACACAAAATTTACTCAAAATACCAGCCTCCAAAAGCCAGAAACTGAATAAAAAATTTATACACCAAAAACAAGTCACTTGAATAACTATTTTAAGCATAACACTTTATTCTGCTTATGTCTATAGCAAATTGTCTTGTTTTTATTTTTAAGTTACAATCAAGGCAAATTATTTATGTACAAGAATTCTCAAACCACAACAACTCTTCGGCATATCATTAAGCAGTATAAGACTGAGCCCGAATATCTGTGGCCGCAGCAATCTCCCACTTTTTGCGTCTTTCGCCACCACGACAATCGAAAATGGTTTGCTCTCGTGATGACCATTCCTGCTGCTAAATTAGGGCTGAAAACCAATCAGGTTACCTCTGCCTCACCAAAACCTCACGCTAACCACCCAGCCGCTAACCAGAATCTACCTTTGCACAATAGCTCAACTGTAGAAATTCTCAATCTTAAATTCGACCAAGGTCAAGCTTTAGATTTTGCTAATCACAACGTAGGAATTTTTCCAGCCTACCACATGAATAAGCAAAACTGGATTACGCTTCTGCTTGACGGAACACTCAGTGATGCGCAAATTTTCGAATTAATTGCCCGGAGTTTTTACCTCACTAGCCGTTCTAGTAAGATTAAAATCACTAATTTTGCCGCTCAAGTCTATGAAGTTGTCAAAAACATCCCCGCCGGAGAGGTGATGACATATGGTCAAGTTGCTGCTCTTGCTGGGCGACCTGGCGCCGCTCGTGCCGTCGGTACTATTTTGCACCGTAATCCTCACGAGTCAGACATCCCTTGCCACCGCGTGGTCAATTCCAAAGGTCGCCTCGCTCCAAATTTTGCCTTCAACGGCCCCACCGAGCAAAAGCATCGTCTCGAACAAGAAGGCGTCAATGTCGTCGGCAATTTTCCTAACTTTTATGTCGCCCAACAAAAAAGCCTTCGCAGGCCCTAGAAATTTATTAATGGTGATCTCGGCAGAAGCAGCTTCGCTTCTCCTCTTCTCGTCATCAAATAAAAAATAAGTTCTGACGAACTTCTTTTTACTTGGTGATCTCGGCGGGAGTCGAACCCGCGTTGTCGGGATGAAAACCCGATGTACTAACCGTTATACTACGAGACCGCTCCTATATTTATAACAAAATTTAAGGTTTTTTGCAAGTTAAATTTATGCGCATTTCATAATCTTTCAGCCCAAACGGCGCTCTAGGCAAAAATGTCACTGTAGAGCTGTTCGTATCGCACTTCAAATTCGCCCCATCAAAATATTTTCTTTGCTCCTGATTTCTCCCCTTGTCATAGAGCAACAATTGTCGCAAAAGCACCGGCGCCAACCCCTGCTCCGCATACTTACTAAACACTCGCTCCGCCTCTCCGCCTCCGCTCGCATTGATAAAATCCTGATAATAATAACCCTCATAATATTGCCGCGCCATCGCCTCAAATTTGCGCCTTGCCACTCGACTTGGGTTAAAATAATAATTCGTCACCAGACTAAAAATCACCGCCAAACTCGCCACAAAAATCACTCCCAGCGTAATTTTTTTTGCAATCACCGTATCCCCGCGTTTGATTTTCATAAGCTCATTGTAGCACAATCTATGGTAAAATCATTAGATGAGTAGATTATTTAAACGCACTAAAATTCTTGCCACGATTGGTCCCGCTGTCAATTCTGCCGACCAAATCGAGGAACTTTTTCAAAACGGGGTCAACGGCTATCGCCTTAACTTCTCCCACGGCAGCAACCCAGAGCGTGACCAACAAATCGCATGGATTCGCCAAACTGCCAAAGCCAACGGTCGTTCCGTTGCAATCTTGCAGGACTTACAAGGCCCAAAAATTCGCCTCGGCAAACTTAAAAATAATCATTTCGACGTCAAGGCTGGCGATGAGCTAATCCTAGACTTTGCTCTCCAGTCTCACGACGGCTCCAACACCCTGCCCATCCAATACAATCTAGCCGAGCGCATGCAAGTTGGCGAGCCAATCTTCATGTTTGATGGCAAAATCAAAGCCAGCGTCATCGACATTCCTTCCGAAACCGCTATTAAAATTCAGGTTGAAAATGACGGCTTCCTCATGAGCAATAAAGGTGTCAACGTCCCAGACACCGATTTCAGTGGTGATATTATCACCGAGAAAGACCTAGAAGATATCGAATTTGGCGCCACTCGTGAATTTGATTATGTGGCCCTAAGTTTCGTCCAATCTGCCGACGATATCGAAAAATTGCGTCAAATTTTACTATCCCACGGCTCAACCGCTCAAATTATTGCCAAAATTGAAACCAAAAAAGCCATTGAGTCAAACGCCGCCATGGAAGCTATCGTTGAAGCTTCGGACGGTATCATGGTGGCTCGTGGCGATCTAGCGGTCGAGGCTGGCAACGAAGTCGTCCCCATCGTCCAGCAAAAACTCATTGCTATGTGTCGTGAACGTTCTAAAATTTGTATCGTAGCCACTCAAATGCTCAGTTCCATGGTCGAAAATCCTGAACCAACTCGTGCCGAAGTTTCCGACGTCTCGACCGCCGTGATTCAGGGCGCCGATGCCGTCATGCTGTCCGACGAAACCGCCAATGGTAAATACCCGATTTCTGCCGTTGCCGAAATGCGCAAAATCATTCTCTACACCCAAAATCACTCACGTGTCACCCGCATCAAAAACGATCCCACCGGTAATTATGAGAATTATGACGCCATTTCCGAGGCCGTTTCTCGTCTCGCCGAAAAAATTGCCGCCGACGTCATCGTCTGCCAAACCGAGTCCGGCTACACCGCCGCCGCCATCGCCGCACAGCGCCCCAACGTCCCGATTATTTCTGTCACTGGCAACCAGCATGTCGCCAATCAATTAGCTCTGACTTATGCTAATTCCGCCTTCGTGCGCCCCTACAACGAAAATTATGGTGCCAATCTAGCCATTGAACTCAAAGAATCCGGTTATCTCCAAACCAAGCCAAACCAATCCCGTATCGTTGCCGTCATTGTCTCCGGTAAACCTAATACCGTTGCCGGTACAGATACCATCCAGATTCGCCGCATCTAAAAGGATTTATTTAATCCGTTATAACATAACCCAATTTTTGAATTGCTTCACGAATAATCTTGTAATCTTGGCAATTTGTGCGGTCAAGTGCGCCAAATCTTTCAAAAAACCAACCTTCTGGCAAAGAATTTAATTTGGCGTTAGCAAAATAAAATACGGTATCATTGTTTCGATAGACAGCATTCCCAATCTCTAAATCGGTTTTGAATATTTTCAAAAAATCAGCAGCAGCGAAGTCATAATCGGCAGAAAAAAGCTCCCCATTCTCGCTTAACAGCACAACAACCTCTGCACCATCTTGAGTGTTTGTAATATTTTTGCATATTAAAAATTTAGCAATCATAATTATATTCTAACACCTCAACAAGCTTGCAAAAAATTTTATAACTTGTAAACTTGAAGCAAGAGGAGGTTTTGTGTTTGATAAAAAAACCATCAAAGATGTAAAATTTAGCGGTCAGATCGTATTAGTTCGCACCGACTATAACGTCCCAATTTCCAACGGCCAGATCCAAAGCGATCTCAGAATCCAAGCCAGCTTGCCTACTATTAAATACCTTCTTTCGCACGGTGTCAAAAAAATTATCCTAATTTCTCACCTTGGTCGCCCTGATGGTTGCAAAAATAAATCGCTATCATTAAAACCGGTTGCCGACCAATTGGCCAAACTTCTCCCCAATCAAACTGTAAATTTTATCGATGACGTCTCTGGCCCAGACGTGGAAGCTGCCGTGCGCAACTTGCCACAAGGTGGCATTTTGCTACTAGAAAACTTACGTTTTTACAGCGGGGAAGAGTCAAATTCTGCCGATTTTGCGCGCGAAATTATCGAATCGACCCACGCCAAACTTTTTGTCCAAGATGGCTTCGCCGTTTTACACCGTGCTCACGCTTCTACTTCGGCTTTAGCCTACGAAATTCCCACGGTCGCCGGTCTTTTAGTAGAAAAAGAGGTCAATACCTTACTTTCCGCCACTCACCGTCCCAAGTCACCAGTTCTGCTCATTATTGGTGGCGCAAAAGTATCCGACAAACAACCGCTTATCGATCACTTTATCGATAAAGTCGACCACATCGCTGTTGGCGGCAAAATCGCGGCAGACGGTTTTTCTTCAAATCATCCCAAAATCTATCTTGCCGAAGATTTTTCTACTGATTCCGCTGGGGCCAAACTTGATATCGGTCCTAAATCTACCGCAAAAATCCTAAAACTCATCGAATCTGCCCGCACCGTAATCTGGAATGGCACCATGGGTCTTACCGAGCAGCCCGAATTCGCCAAAGCCTCTATCGCTATTGCTACCGCCATAGCCCAACACAAAAACCTCACCAGCATCATTTGTGGCGGCGATACCACTGGTTTTGTCGAAAACCTACAAAAAACCCAACCAAATCTACATTTTTCCCTAGTTTCCACCGGTGGCGGTGCCAGTTTAGAGCTGCTGCTGGGTAAAAACCTCCCTGGTCTCGACGCTCTTGAAGATCGTTAATCCAAATTTAAGCTAAAATTAGCACTCTATCCTTGACAGTGCTAATTTTAGGGACTAAACTAGTATTATGCAAGATGATTTTTCCAATATTATGAATAAATTAACCGAAAACGCTCGTTTTTCGCTGCAAAAAGCCGATTATTACGCTAAACGCTACAACAATGGTTATGTTAGCACTGAGCATTTGTTGCTAGGCGTGCTCGCCCAAGACACTTCCTCTGGTGCGCACTTTCTTTTCGATGAAGGTATCACTCTAGAGGACGTCGAAAAAACCATCAATAAAACCGCCGTTGAAGTGCGTGGTTCTGAGATGGCTATGATGTCTCTATCTGAAGCCGCTGTTTTAACTTTGCGCATGGCTAACCACTTTGCTAGCGAGCAGGGTCTTAAACTAGTTGGCACTGAACATATTTTATATGCTATTTTAAGCCAGCCCAACTCCCGCGCTGTTCAAATTTTGACCAGCTTCAAAATCGACCTAGAAAATATCCTCACTCACATCGAGTCTTTCGTCGAAAAACAAGCCGAAGATGCCAAAATTGATCAGAAAAAACAGAAATTTAACACCGAACGCCCTCTCAAGTGGCTTAAACGCCACGGCCAAGACCTAACCGAACTCGCCAAACAAGGCCAACTCGACACCGTAATTGGTCGCGATCAAGAAATCGAGCGCACCATCACCGTGCTTTGTCGCCGCACCAAATCTAATCCGGTTTTAATTGGCGAAGCTGGTGTTGGTAAAACCGCCATTGTTGAAGGTCTTGCCACTCGTATCGCCAAAAACGAAGTTCCAGGCGACCTTATCGGCAAGCGCATTTATCAAGTCGACCTCAGTTCCGTGGTGGCTGGCACTAAATTCCGTGGCGAATTCGAAGAACGTATCAAGGGAATTATCGACGAGGCTTCCAGCGACAAAAACCTAATTCTTTTCATCGATGAGCTTCACTTATTAACTGGTGCTGGCTCTTCCGAAGGCTCCATGGACGCCGCCAACATTCTAAAACCAGCCCTAGCTAGAGGTAAAATTCGCCTCATCGGCGCCACCACGCTTGATGAATATCGCAAATCTATCGAAAAAGACAAGGCTCTGTCGCGCCGCTTCCAGACCGTCATGGTTGAAGAGCCTACCCCCACCATCACTTTACGCATCCTAAAAGGCATCAAAAGCCACTACGAAAAACACCACGGCGTTATTATTCCTGAAGAAATTTTACCCATTGCCGTCAACATGTCAACTCGCTACATCAACGATTGCTTTCTGCCAGATAAAGTAATCGATATCCTCGATGAGGCTGCCGCTATCGCTAAAGTTGCTGCCGACAAAAAAGGTGGTGGCCGCTACAAAAAACTGCAAGTCGAAAAGCAGTCCCTCATCGAAAAAGCCGCCAAAGCTGCCGAAGCCGAAGATTTTGAAAAAGCCGCGCTTTATAAAACCCGCCAAGCCAAGCTTGAGCAGGAAATTAAAAAGTTAGAAAAAGCTGGTGTCAAAAAACAGGTCAGCCCTAAACTCACCGAGTCCGATCTTGCCACGGCTATCTCACTCAAAACCGGTATTCCTGTCAGCAAAGTTCATGGCTCCGAAAAAGAGCTGCTAATTCACCTAGAAGACCACCTCAAAAAATCAATTATCGGCCAAGACGAGGCCATCAAATCCGTTTCCGCCGCCATTCGCCGCGGCCGTTCGGGCATCAGCGATTCACGTCGCCCCATCGGCAGCTTCCTTTTCATGGGTCCAACCGGTGTTGGCAAAACCGAGCTTGCTCGCGTGATTGCTCGGGAAGTTTTTGGCAATGAAAATGCTCTAATCAAAATCGATATGTCGGAATTTGGCGAAAAACATAATGTTTCCAGATTAGTTGGCGCTCCAGCTGGCTATATCGGCTATGATGACGGTGGCAAACTAACCGAAGCCGTGCGTCGTCGCCCCTATTCCGTCGTGCTTTTCGACGAAATCGAAAAGGCTCATCCCGATGTCTTCAACATGCTGTTGCAGATTTTAGAAGATGGCGTCCTCACCGACGGACAGGGCAACCATATTAAATTCAACAACACCATCATCGTCTTAACTTCTAACCTCGGCGCCGAAGAAATGTACGACGACCAAGAGTTTGGCTTTGCCGTTAAAACCAAGGCTGACGCCAAGCGTCTTGCTGCTGAGTACGAGGCCAGCAAAAACGCCGCCATGAAGGCTCTTAAAAAATCCATGCGTCCCGAGCTCATCAACCGCCTCGACCAAATCGAAGTCTTCCACGCTCTCACACGCCAGCAGGTTGAAAAAATTTTCGACAACATGATTGAAGACCTAAAAAAGCGTCTGTCGCATCAATCCATTGGTATCAAACTCACTCCAGCAGCCAAAAATTACCTCATCGAACAGGGTTATGACCCCAAAAACGGCGCTCGTCCACTGCGCCGTGCCATCGAAAACCAGCTCGAAAGCCTGCTTTCGGAAGCCATCATCAGCGAATCCATCAAGTCTGGACAAATCGCCGTCGTCGATCTAGTTAAAAAACAGCTCAAACTTAAAATTGAGACCAAGGAAAGCTAATGCAACCCCAAACTCAACCTAAAAAAACCCATAGCCTCTCACGTTTCTTACTCGCCTTAGCCATGGTTGTTGGGTTGGGTTATTTTGGTGGCAGCTATTTTAGTCCAATTTTTGATCATTTCAAAAATCTAGACTACGCACCACCTGCCAACATCGAAAAAATCATGCAACGAGTCAACTTCACCGAGCGCGGGCAAGCTGTTTTCAAGGCTTCGCGCCCAGCTTTAGAAGAGAGTGAGGCCTTTAATCAGCATTGCAAGTCTCATAATCCCGACACTCCGGTGCTGGGCTGCTACACTAATCAGCGAGTCTATCTTTACAACATCAAATCAGACGAGTTGCCAAACATTGTCGAGTCCACCGCCGCTCACGAAACCCTGCACGCAGCTTGGTCACGTCTGCTCATTTGGGAGCAGTTGCGTCTCAGCGATGAATTGAAAAAAGTTTACGAAGCCCACAAAGATGTTTTGGCGGCCGAAATCAGCAATTATCCCGATGATTTTGTGCTGGACGAATTACACTCTCGCATCGGCACCGAAATCGCCGATCTACCACCCATCCTCGAACAACATTACGCCAAATACTTCAAAGACCAAGACGCCGTCGTGGCTTTTTACAACTCCTACAGCGCACCATTTCTCGCACTCAGCCAGCAAATCAAAACCCTCACCAAGCAAATTGTCGACCAAAAACGCTCTCTAGACCAAAACACCTCCACCTATTACGCCAATTTACAAAATCTCAATCAGCGCATCGACGAATTTAATCGCTGCGCCACTTCCGAAACCTGCGTTTCTCAAAATCTTGCTCAGTTTCAGCGTCAGCACGACCAACTCGTCGCCGAGCAACTTGAGCTAACAGCCGATTTTAATTCGCTAAACGCCGAAATTCAAACCTACAACCAGCTCGTGAATTCCTACAACCAAAATATTTTGCACAGCAAGACTCTGGAACGCGCCGTCAACTCTAATAAAGCTCCAAAAAATCTATAAAGAAAGGAAATTATGTCAAAACAAGCAAATCAAATCAAAAGCGCTCTCGTTCCCACCGTGATCGAGGAAACCAATCGCGGCGAACGCGCCTACGACATTTATTCGCGCCTTTTGAATGACCGCATTATCTTCTTGGGCGAAGCCGTCACCGCCCACACCGCCAACCTTGTGGTTGCGCAGCTACTATTTCTTGCACACGAAGACAGTAAAAAACCAATCAAACTTTACCTCAATACCCCAGGCGGCAGCGTCTACGACGGACTTGCCATTATTGACACCATCAATTTCATTGAACCCGACGTCGAAACCATCGGCATCGGCCTGCAGGCTTCCATGGGCGCCATGCTACTTTCTTCTGGCACTAAGGGCAAGCGCTATATTTTGCCAAACTCCAGAGTCATGATTCATCAGCCCTCTTCTGGCACCGAGGGCAAAATTACCGACCAAGAAATCGCCCTCAAAGAGGGAATTTATCTCAAAAAACGTCTCGCTGAAATTTTTGCCAAAAACACCGGCAAAGATTTCAAACAGGTCGAAAAAGACATGGACCGCGACAACTGGATGTCTGCCGAAGAAGCTCTCAAATACGGCATCGTCGATAAAGTCATCAAATAGCATGTCTAAAAAATCACCACGCAAACGTTTTTCCACCCAGCAAGGCACATATATTCCTGCCAAATGTTGGGTGGGCGATACTGAAAAAATCATCTACAAAACTCGCGAAGAAGCCGAAGTGGCCGCTCTTGTTGTCGAGCATGATTATGGTGTTCGGCTCGACGTCTACAAATGCGAATTTGGCGACCACTGGCACCTCACTCGCAAGAAATAACTTACTGGCGATCTATTTCTTACCTTCCAGCTTATCCACTTTTTGGCGCAATTGGTTTATTTCGTGCACCAACATAACCGTTGTTTCTCCTCGCCCTTTACCGTTTTCAAGCTCCAATTCTCTCTCTTTGAAAAACAACAAAGTCAACACAGCCAACCAAATTAAAATTATCCCAACAGCAATTTTCAGTCCCAGGTTTTTTGGCATTTTATTCGTATTTTGCTTTTGCATAACGCTCCTTAACTTTAGTCAAATTATAATAAAAACAGCAACCATAAGCAAATTTATTTTATTCATCAAGCTCATGCTTTACTTTCACTTCTCAACCCGTGCTATACTTTACCTATGGCAAAATCCAAAACCAAATTTGTCTGTCAAAATTGCGGCGCCACCTACGCCAAGTGGTCGGGCAAATGTGAAAATTGTGGTCAATGGAACACGATTTTAGAAGCTCCAGAAGAGTCCGTAGAAGAAAAAAAATTCGCTCTTGCTCGCGGTCAAGTTTCTGGTAAAAAGCTCAAATCCGACAGTATCAAATCCATCGAACCGTCAGATGCAAAAATTCGTCTTTCTACCAGCTTCAAAGATTTGGACACTGTTTTGGGCGGTGGTATTTTGCAAGGTTCAGTCAACCTGCTAGCTGGTCAGCCAGGTATCGGAAAATCCACTATTTTAATGCAAATTTGCGCCGAAATCGCCAAAAACCACAAAGTGCTTTATGTTTCGGGCGAGGAATCTGCCGGTCAGGTCAAAATGCGCGCCACTCGTCTTGGTGCTAGCTCCGATAACTTACATTTTGCTAGTTCTACTTCATCTAACGACATCGCCAAAACGATTGAATCTGCCGAGTTCGACCTCGTTATCATTGATTCTATTCAGACTCTCGCCATGAACGAAATCAGCTCCGCTCCAGGCACAGTTTCTCAAATCACAAACTCGGGCAATTTAATCATTCGCGCCGCCAAAGCCACCGATACCGCCGTAATTATTGTTGGTCACGTCACCAAAGAGGGAACTTTAGCCGGCCCCAAAGTTCTCGAGCACCTAGTAGACGTGGTGTTAAATTTTGAGGGAGATCGCTATGGTGGGTTCAAAACTATTCGTGCCATCAAAAATCGTTTTGGCGCCACCAGCGAAGTCGCAATTTTTGAGATGAAAGACAGTGGGTTGGTCGAAGTCAAAAATCCTTCCGCCGCCTTGCTCGCTGAGCGCACCAATACCGACGGCTCGATTATTTTGGCCACTCTCGAGGGTTCGCGCCCCTTGCTAGTCGAAATCCAAGCTCTCGCCACCCCCACTAATTTTGGTTACCCCAAACGTACCGCCTCGGGTTTTGATTTAAATCGTTTGAATCTCCTAATCGCCGTGCTCGAACGTCGCACCAAATTAAATTTGAGTGATAAAGATATTTATTTGAACGTCGTCGGCGGCATCAAAATCAAAGACGCTGCCGCTGATCTCGCCGTCTGTCTTGCCATTGCCAGCGTCGTGGCTGGTCGCAAACTGAGTGAGGATTATGTCGTGTTTGGCGAGGTAGGTCTCGGCGGCGAAATCCGCTCGGCTTTTCGCGCCGACCAGCGCATTGCCGAGGCTAAAAAACTCGGCTTCAAGCACGCCATCGCCCCCGCCACCATCAAAGACAAATTCGTCACCCCCGTCCGCGACCTCCGCCAAACTTTGATAAAATATGTGAACAAATAAAATATTTATGCTATACTTGCCATAAGCATAATATATCAATAACATAAATCACATCAAAGAGAATACAATCACATGAACACCGAAAACACAATCAACTTTAATATAAACTTAAATAAGCCAGTAGTCTCAAATGGACATACTGAAACTATTAACCCCACCAAGAAACAGCAGGCTAACACTAGCCTCGCTACTCCAAACACCGGCTTTTTTAATTCTGCCACTACTGATATTATTGCTTCTTCCGCGGTTCTAACAGTTACTATCATCGGTGCTTTCTTTATCTACAAATTCTTTCATAAGAAGAAGCAAAAAAAGTATTTGCCTATTGCAGCTTCCGTCTCTATGCTTTTAATTTTGGCTATCGCTAGCTCTTTCTCCTTAACAAAAGCCATAAATAAAGTAATTAATCTAGATGCAAACATCCTAAATACCGATGAAATTGCTTACATCAAAGATACTATTACTATTCCAGAGGCTACAGCTCAAGGCTTCACTCTTAGTGTTTATTACGGCGACACTAACCCAGACGGTAAACTATCCCTCAAAGACGATTCTACCAACTATTTATCACCTACTACCGGCACCAAAGATGTCCCAGCATTCCTCACAGACAAAACCTATGGCATTACTTTTAAAGATCCAGCAAATAATGCTCCGGTTTGGTTAGCTCCGGCCAACAATGCCGATACTCCTATCTATAAAACAGATATTGCCAATGCGGCCAACCATAAACTAGACATCTATTACGGTGTAAAAGCTAAAAATCTCAAAGCAGGAATCTATCAAGGAACAATCAAATACAAAATTACTCCAAACTCAGCACACGCCACTTTCCATAATGTTACCACTATGCAGCAAATGACTTCAGAGATTTGCAATACCGCAACCACCCCAACTAAAGAAGCCACCAACACTACTACCGAGCATACTACCGATACTAGCTTAG
>CAUPNJ010000005.1:0-17703 GCA_963512515.1 uncultured Candidatus Saccharibacteria bacterium
AAATTTTTGAGTGGAACGGCGAGAATGGGGGGGATAATAGGGCTGGTGAATTTTATGTTGAAGGCGGTTTTAGTGAGTTTGCCGCTTAAAGAGGCGAAAAAAGCGGAACTGAATTTTGACAAGGCGCAAGATTTGGAGATTCAGTCCGAGGGGGAGTATCAGTTTTTTTCAAACGTGAGTCAGATTGAGATCAAAAAATGCCAAAAAGGGATAAAGATAATATAAAAATGGTTGATTTAAATACGCTTATGTTATAATGAGTGTATGAGTTTAACACATGGTGTGGGCGAATTCTTCGCATTGGATATGGGAACGAATTCGATAAGGCTAATTCAATTAAAAGGCAACGCCCAGAAGGGGTGGGTGCTGGATAAATATGCTTATGTGCCGATAGATGAGAAAGTGTCATTAGATTCAAGCGAGGCGGGAAGACACAAGTTGAGTGAGATAATTTTGGGGGCAGTAGCGCAGGCGGGAATTAAGACTAAAAATGTTGCGTTGGGGTTGCCGGCTGGAAAAACCTATACGACGATTATTGAGGTGCCGAATGCGTCGGAGAAAGAGCTGGCAAAGACGGTAAAATATGAAGTTGACCAATATGTACCGATGGCAGTTGATGACGCTAAAATCGACTATGCCGTGCTAGGCGCAAGTCCGAAGGATCAGTCAAAGGCGGAAATTTTGGTTTCGTCGGTGGCGAAAGATTATGCTGAGGCTAAGATGGAGCTTTTGGAGGAATTGGGTTTTAATGTGATTGCGCAGGAACCAGAACCTTTGGCCATGACAAGATCTTTGGCGCCGCTAGGGGTGAATGACGCGAGGTTGATTATTGATTTGGGTGAAAAAACGACGGATTTGGTGATGATTCATAATAATGTGCCAAGATTGGTACGTTCGGTGCCGGGTGGGTTTTCGGCACTGGTGAAGATTTTGGCGGGGGCAATGTCGATAGACGAAACGCAGGCTAGGCAGTTGATTTTGAAATTTGGGCTAGCTCAAGATCAGTTAGAAGGGAAGATTTTTAAGGTACTTGGTGGGGCGCTGGAGAGTTTTGCTTTAGAAATTACTAAATCGATTGGATTTTTCCAAAACAAATACGGTAATGCGGTGATGGGCGGGATTGTGTTGGCCGATTTTGCTGGAATGATACCGTTTATTGCGGAATATATTGAGGCGAAGACGGGAGTTTCGACGGTGCAGGGCAATCCATGGCAATACGTCAAAGTAACCCCACAGCAACAAGAAACTTTATTGCCCGTGGCGAGTGAGTTTGCGGTGGCGATTGGATTAGCAGAGAGGAGTAATGACTAATGGCGATTGATTGGAAACATTTAGATATCAAAGATTTGCCTGGGTTGATTAAAAATCGAGGTAAATTGGAATCTAGCGAGATGGTGGGATCGACTGGTAAATATGAGATTAACTTAGTTCCAGATGTGAAATTGGAGATGATCAAGTTGCAAAAAGTGCGCAATTTGGTATTTTTCGTCTGTTTAGTAGTGGTTGGTGTGGCGGCAGGAATGGTGGTGCTGCTAGCTGGAGTTAAAGCTGGTCAAGATATAGTGATGGGGGCGCAGGATAAAAAAATTGAGGAGCGATCTGCTAAAATTTCAAATTATAAGGAGTTGACGGAGTTTTTGACGATTCAGGATCAGTTGAATAAATTATCTAAGATTTCTGGCGAAAAAAGAGTTTTGTCGAGAGTGTTTAACGTGCTTTCAACGATTTTGCCGATGGGAGAAGATAAGATTTCGATTTCGGAGTTAGTTGCTAATATGACAGATTCTACTTTAACGATAGAAGGACAGGCGGACGCTGGTAAGGATCCGATGATTGATTATCGGGTTTTGGAATCGTTTAAAAAATCGGTTGGTTTGACAAAGTTTGATCACGGTAGATATGTGGATGCTAAAGGTAGGGAAATTCCTACACGTTGCATTGAAGAAGCGGATGTGGAAGGGAATAGCTATTCTGAAAATGGGCGAATTTATGCGATTTGGCACCGAGAGAAAAATAATTGTGATCCAGGTAGGGACGATAGCAAGAGAATTGCTGAAGCCGAGGAGCAGACTAAAAAACAAGTAGCTAAGAGTGAGGATGCGGAAAAAAATAAAAAAGATGAGGAAAATCTGGTGAATCAAGACGCGGCAGAGTTGAAGCTGAATAATGAGAATGACGAGAAAAAAGAACAAGAAGCTACGTTTGAGAGTGAGAAAATTTGGCGTACACCGCAGTTTAATGATTGGTATCGCCATAAGAAGATAAAAGCTTCCAATGCGAAGGATGCTGAGTACAAGCCGACTATGACTTTGGATGGAGGAATCTCCGATGTGCCACATTTTGCTAGCAAATGTATTAAATATTCTGGAATAGAAGATGGAGCGAATGTGAAATGGTCGGCAGAGAATAGTTGCGATATGATGGCAGCAGATATGAGGGTAAATGACTCATCGAATGGGCGTGATGCAGAGAATAAATTAGTGTTAAGATTTAATGCGATTTTAGAATTAAATACAGATTTGTTTGCTTACGAGAATAAGCACGTGATGGTGATTGGACCAAATGGTCAGAATGTGACCGACTCTTACAGACAGATTGAGGGGATGTTTGCGAAAAAGGCGGAAGATTGTAAGGAAGGTGATGCGGCTTGCTCTAGTAATAAGAAAAATAAAACGGGGACAGAATAATGGCAGAAATGGTAACAGGAAAACGGTTAAAAATTAGTAATTTGCGCAAGCAGATGATGGCGGCGGTGCTGGTGGCATCGTTGGTGCTTGGAATATGCGGAGTATTGGCAATCTTTTTGGTTAAATATATCAATTTTAATGCGAAAGTGATTGGCGAAAAAGACGTATCGATTAGCAATTACGATAGTTCGATTAAGAATGCAGGGTTATGCGAAGATGGTAATAGAAACGGCAAAATTGACGACAATGAGCTGAAACAATGTAATCCTGAGACGACCGATATTACCAATTTGGAAGGGACTTTGCGTTATAATGTGTTGTCCAAAATGGCAAAAAATAAAAATTTGGAGTCGGTAGGGCGCGACAGTTTGAAGGAATGCGTGGACGAGAGCGGTAAGCGAATTAATTTTGAGAGAAGATATCGAGAAGCACAAGACAATGATATGAAAGCTTACAATCTATCAATGCTAAAAATGTGTTCAGCACTAAGGGCGATTCCAGATGCGTTGCCAGCGCAGAGGAATGATGAGGCGCTGATGTCGTCTTTGAATCAAATTTTTATTCAATCGAATTGGGAGCCGGAGTCTTTGTCTCCCGGTGCAACGGATAGCGGTGAGGCGGACCTGGGTGAGTTGAGCACGATTCCGGTATCTTTGACGGTGGAGGCAGATAGTGCGACTACTAGAAGAGTATTGAATAATTTAGAACGATCGATTCGAGCATTTAATATTTCGACCGCAACGATTAGTTGGAGTGGGGGAAATTTGGAGTTGAAGGCGGAGGCAAATTCGTACTACACCAAGGCTAAGAGTTTGACTGAAAATAAGAAAACGGTGTACGCTTCAAAAACAGCAGAGAAGAAAAATACTAATTCTGGAGGGAGTAAATAATGAAGCGATCAGATATATTTTCGATAGTTTTAATTGCGGTGATTGGTACGGTGGCGGCGTTTTTGGTTTGTGGAGCAATTTTAGGCGATCCGGACGAAAAAACAGTGACATTTAAGACGATTAAACCAATTGAGGCAGAATTAAAAGAGCCTGATCCTGAACTATTTAATGCGGATGCGATCAATCCGACGGTTGAGGTGCATGTGGGAAATTGTGAGGACGTGGATAGGAATGGTATTTTGGACAAGGCGGAAATGAGAGCGTGTGGCAAATTGGACGCAGAGCCAGAGCTTAAAATCAAGGAAGAAGCAAAGTCGGATGAGCGCGAGGAAAATTAGACATGTCGCTTTTGACAAAAGATGCGCAAACTAAAATTGTAGACTTATTGGTGAGCGAGGGGTTGATTGACCCTGAAGAAATGAGATCGGCGCAAGCTGAGGTTGAAAAAACCAAGCAGCCGATTTTGGCACTGCTGTCGCAGAAGAAATTGATAGATGATGAGACGGTAGCGCATGCAACAGCGGTGGTAATGCAGGTGCCGTATGTAAATTTGAAATATGTTGAAATAGAGCAAGAAACGCTAATGTTGCTGGCGAGAGATGTGGCAGAGCGCTCTATGGTGGTGCCGTTAGGAGAACAAGGTGGGCAGTTGGTGCTGGCGATGTTGGATGCGTCAAATGTGCAGGCGGCAGATTATATTTCTACTTTGACGCAGAAGCCGGTGCGGGCGGTGGTGGCATCTGAGAGTGGAATTCGGGCGGTATTGGCGCAATATAAGGGTGATTTTGCAGCAGTGAAACGAGCGGTTAAGTCTACGCACGATGAGGTTGAGAAGAAAATCGAGAGTGGAGCGGATGTAAAAACAATAACGCAAGATTCGCCGATTTCTAAGGCGTTGACGACAATTTTAGATTTTGCTTCGAAGTCAAAATCATCAGATGTGCATATTGAACCGCTGGAAGAAATGTTGGTGATTAGATGTCGGATTGACGGGGTGCTGAGGAAAGTGATGGAATTACCGAAAACGATTGAGCCAGCGTTGGTATCAAGGATTAAGATTTTGGCGAATTTGAAGATTGATGAGCATCGTATACCCCAAGATGGTCAATTTGCGGTGAAGGTGGGAGATAAAGAAGTTGATTTAAGGATTGCGATTTCGCCAGTAGTTTGGGGGGAACAAGTGGTGATTAGGTTGCTGGATAAAAATAGTACAGCAATGGATGTTGAGTCTTTGGGTATGGCGGGACATTCGTTGGCGACTTTAAAGAAAGGGATAGCGAAGCCAAATGGGATGATTTTGACTTCTGGGCCGACCGGTTCTGGTAAGTCAACTACTTTGTATGCGCTGATTCGACAGATTAAGAGTGAAAAAATTAACATTGTGACGCTGGAAGATCCAGTGGAGTATAAGATGGATGGGGTGAACCAGATTCAGGTGAATGTAGATGCTGGATTGACGTTTGCGTCAGGTTTGCGCTCTATTTTGCGTCAGGATCCAGATGTGGTGATGGTGGGGGAGATTCGCGATTCGGAGACGGCAAATTTGGCGATACAGGCAGCCCTGACTGGGCACTTGGTGTTTTCAACCTTGCACACAAATTCAGCGGCAGGTATTTTGCCACGTCTTTTGGATATGGGAATCGAGCCATTTTTGCTGGCTTCAACTTTAAATACGGTCATTGGGCAACGCTTAGTAAGGAAATTAACAGGGAAGAGAGAAACTTACCAATCTAATGCGGTGGACACTAAGGCGATTAATGATTTGGTGGGGACTTTGTTGCCACAGAACCAACAACAGGTGGCAATGGTAAGTGAGGATTTAGGATATCCTGGTTTACCGGTCATCAACGATAAATTTTATAATTTAGTGAGAGGGATTGATAGCCAAGATGCGCCTGGGGGGTATAGTGGTCGAACTGGTCTTTACGAGACAATTGAAGTGGATGAGGATATTCAAAAATTAATTGTGGCGAGAGCGACGTCAAGTGACATTATGAGAGTGGCCAAGTTGAAGGGGACGATTACGATGCGTCAGGATGGGTTGCTAAAGGCGCTGACTGGAATTACGACATTATCGGAGATAAATCGAGTGGCATCGGATATTGCTTAAAATATAAAGTTTATGGTAAAATAAAATTATGGAACAGAGTGGGCAAGGAGGAGTTTCAAGTCAGAGTGTTGCGGTGAAGACGGTAAACGCTTCTGAAGCTATGTCGGCATCGACGCCCTCGTCTTTGCCAGCCACGATGAAGATTGAGGCTTTGCTGGAAGCTTGCATTAAGAAAGGGGCTTCGGATTTGCATTTACAGGTGGGGTTGCCACCAATTTTGCGTGTAGATGGGCAGTTGATGCCCGTACAGAAAACTTCGGCGTTGACAGAAGAGATGGTGGATCAGTTGGTGTTTTCAACCTTGGACTCGATGCAGCGGGAAATTTTGATGAAGGATAAAGAATTCGATTATTCTTTTACGTTTGGGGATATTGCCAGGTTTAGGGTGAACGCTTTTAATGAGAGAGGTAACTTGGCGGCAGCGTTTAGGCTGGTTCCGACTAAAATTCCAACGATTGACGAGTTAGGTATGCCACCGGTGGTATCGACTTTTGCCGATTTTCCTCGAGGACTAGTGCTGGTGACTGGACCGACCGGTTCTGGTAAATCAACTACTTTGGCAGCCTTGGTTAATAAGATTAATAATGAGAAATCTAGGCATATTATTACAATTGAAGATCCGATTGAGTTTACGCATAAATCGAGGCGATCGCTGATTGCCCAGAGAGAAGTGCATTATGATACGTTTTCTTTTTCGAGGGCGTTAAGGTCGATTTTGAGAGAAGATCCGGATGTGGTATTGCTGGGGGAGATGCGTGATCTTGAAACGATTTCTTCGGCCATTACGGTGGCGGAGACTGGGCATTTGGTATTTGCGACTTTGCATACAAATTCGGCGGCACAATCGGTAGACCGAATTATAGATGTGTTTCCGGCAGCGCAGCAACCACAGATACGCTCTCAGTTGGCTGGAATTTTGATGGCAGTTTGCTCACAAAGGTTGGTGCCAGCGATTGGTGGCGGTAGAGTTGCGGCGGCGGAAATTATGGTTGCAAATTCGGCAGTGCGGGCGATCATCAGAGAAGGAAAAACTCAACAGTTAGATACTACCATTCAGACTGGTGCGAATGAAGGGATGCAAACCATGGATAGGACGTTGGCGAAACTGGTGCAACAGGGTGTGGTGACATATGATGCGGCAAGAGATTATGCGGTGGATCAACATGAATTTGATAGATTGATAAAGGGTATATAAAAATGCAAAGATTTATTTATAAGGCTCGAGATAGCAAAACCGGTAAAATGGTTAAAGGCGCCATTCAAGCTGATAGTGAGATGGCAGCGGGTAAATTGTTAATAGAACAAGGGTATACTCCAGATTTGATTACGAATGCGGATTCAGGTGGATTTTTTGATCGATTTAAGAATCGAGTAAAAACAAAGGACAGAATTGTTTTTACTAGGCAGTTTGCGACTTTGGTAGGGGCGGGGTTGCCATTGGCGGTGAGTTTAAAGACGGTGGCAGAGCAGACTCAGAATCTAGCGATGAAATCGATAATTGAAGCGATTTTGGCTGATGTGGAGGCTGGTAAAAGTTTGGCAGAATCGTTTGAGAAATATCCTGAAGTATTTGGTAAGGTTTATTTGGCTTTGGTTAAGGCGGGTGAAGCATCTGGTACTTTAGATAGAGCGTTGAAGAATTTGGCTGAGCAGGAAGAAAAAGATGAGGCGATGATGTCAAAGATTCGGGGCGCGTTGGTCTATCCTGGGATTTTGTTATCGGTGATTTTGGCGGTGTTGGTGTTTATGATTGTGGTCGTGGTGCCGCAGGTGCAAAATTTATATAACGATTTGCATAAAGATTTACCGTTTTTGACGGCGCTTTTGACTGCGATTGCTAATTTTGTGATTGGATATTGGTGGGTGCTGATAGCAGTTGCGGTGTTTATTGTGTGGTTTATTATAAACTTCAAACGAACAGAGGCTGGAATAAAATTCTTTGATAGATTAAAACTTAATGTACCAATGTTTAAAAAGATGTTTTGGCGATTATACAATGCGAGGTTTGCGAAAACAGCGCAGATGTTGCTGGCAACTGGCGTGCCGATGCTGGAGAGTTTGAAAATTGCTTCTGATTCGATCAGTAATGTGATTTTGGAAGATGAGCTAATCAGTACTAGAGAAAAAGTGAAGGCTGGTAAACCACTTTCCGAGGCCTTGAAAGATAAGGGGTATATCTTACCACTAGTGCCACAGATGGCTTCGATTGGTGAGCAGTCTGGTAAGATTGACGAAATGCTGGGTAAGGCCGCACAGGTTTATAGCGATGAACTAGATGAGCAAGTTAGGACGATTTCGACTTTGATTGAGCCAATCCTGCTGGTGATAATGGCAGTGCTGGTGGGGGGGATTGTTGGGGCGGTGCTTTTCCCGATTTACGCATTGGTTAGCGATGTGCAAATGGGTTTGATCTGGCTATTTTAAGTAAAGTCGATGAATGACTAGAGCTGATTGCGTGCTATAATTAAGGCATGAAGATTTTATGGACTGACGGTAGTGCGTCACCAAATCCTGGACCTGGAGGATTTGCGGTGATAGAAGAAGGAAGGCCGGTAGTGTTGGGGCGGGCGAAGCAGACGACGAACATTCAGATGGAGGGCGCAGCAATGCTGGCGGCGATTGAGCACGCAGGAGGAGAGGCTTGCGAGATTCATAGTGATTCAGAATTTTGGATTAAGGGCTTAACGGTATGGGCGCCTGGTTGGAAAGAGAAGGGCTGGAAGAAATCTAAGGGGGAAATTAAGAATTTATCGCTAGTAAAGAAGCTATATGAACTGTATATGGAAAACGAAGTGAAGTTGATATGGGTGAGAGGACACGACGGTAACGAAATGAATGAACTGGCGGACGAGTTTGCCAATAAGGCTAGAGAAGGAGAAGAAGTTTTGGGGGCGATTTATGTGGAGCCATTTGGAGTGAAGGAGGAGGAAAAATGAAGAAAGTAATTGTAAAATGTAAACTACGAAACAGGGATGAGTTTGAGAAGAAGCTGGCTGAAGTAGAGATGGATTTTGGTTTGGTCTATTGGCAACACGATAGAGTGTATGTGCCAAGAGGATATAAGAAGCAAAGTAATTACCCGCGCTTGATTTTGCGTACAGAAATGAAGGCGGTGGACCGACCACCAAGATATGAACTGATTTTAAGGCGACACATTGAAGACTCAGGAATTGATATTGTGGACGCTACGGTAGTGAGAGATTATACGGAAATGGCCAATATTATTTTGCAGCTTGGTTTTGTGCAAGAAGCGGAGATTTCGCTGCGCAGACAAGAGCTTGCGATGGGAAAGAATATTAAGGCGTATCTAGACAAGGTAGAAGGAATTCCTGGGTACTACGCCAAGATTGAGGCTGATTTGATGGAAGAAGATAAGGTTAGTGAAGTTAGAAGAGAATTAGAAGAAACCTTTAAGACTTTTGGTCAGGATAATTTTTCGACTGAAACATATTCGGAGTTACTATAAAGGAGAAATATGGAAAAATTTGATTTATTTTTGTGGGCGAACGAGGTATATGAAATTAAAAATAATGTTTCGGTGGAGTTGTTTTTGTTCAATAAAAACTATACGCCATTTAAGGTGAGATATTCGGACCAATTAACAAACTCGGTGAAGGCGATGTTTTTAAATGAGGTGATTTCTTATGTAACAAAAGAGGCAGAAAAAGGACTAGAGTTTCGAGAATACGAAAAATCGGACAGCGATGGTAAAGTGGTTTACCGTACTGATTTGAACAAGGTGGAGCGAGCAGAGACTTTGGTGCATTTGATTGAGAATGAGTATAAAGATATTGATTTTTTCACCGATAATGAATATGAATTTAAGAAAATTAAGGGAATTATAGCCAAGTTTTCGTATCCGGGCGGGGAATTAGGTACAAAAACTTTTTATATAGCTAAAGGCTTGGCGGCATCGGGAGCGTTGAAGGGGGCGACCTCTTGGGAATTGAACGGGGAAAGTTTTGAGCCCTTTGCGGCGGAGCTGGCGATTAAGATGCCAGATGACAACCAAGTGGCGATTGTGGATGGGAATATCGTGATTTTCAACCAATCGAAATTTGAAAAATTATTCCAATATGATTTTAAGGCGCAGGCGATTGCGGAGGCGAAGGCTAAAGAGATTGAGGAGAGATATAGACTGTCGTTTGCGGAAGGATTAACTTTAAATAGTTTGCTTTTGGACAAGAAGCCGCTAATTAAGAAGTTGGAGGCGATGGAGATTAAGGAGGAGATGACACAGAAGCAGCTGATTGATTATGCAGATGAAATGGAATTGGAATTGATGACGGATGATGATGGTAGCATTATCATGATGGATGACAAAGATTTGACGATGTTTGTGAATCTTCTAAATGAGGATTATTACGTGTCGCCGGTGAACGGAAGGCGCTACGAGATTAAATCGAAAAAACTGATGAAAGAGCCGGAAGGGGAACCACCAAGAGGATAAGGAGTTTTGCTGTGCATGAAAGTTGGCGAGAGTTTTTGGAAGGGGAGTTTGAACAGGATTATTTTAAAGAGTTGGCAAAATTTCTAAAACAGGCTTACGCGGAGAGGGTTATTTTGCCACCGAAGCAGAAGGTATTTCGGGCTTTTAGTACGGACTTGGAACAGGTGAAAGTGGTGATTTTGGGGCAGGATCCTTATCATCAGCTGGGAGTGGCGAATGGGCTGGCTTTTTCGGTGCGAAAGGGGCAGAAGTTGCCGGCGAGTCTGATGAATATCTACAAAGAAATTGATGATGATTTAGGGCAGCATTATAATATAGACGGAGATTTGTCGGCCTGGCAAAAACAGGGAGTGATGCTACTAAACGATGTTTTGACGGTGGAAGCTCACCAGGCAGGTTCACATCGAGATAAGGGTTGGGAGCAGTTTACAGACGCTTGCATTAGTTACTTGAACGAGAAAAGACCGCATTTGGTGTTTATTTTGTGGGGGAGAAACGCTAGAGAGAAAAAGAAAATGATTGACACAGGGCGACATTTGATTATTGAGAGTGCGCACCCGTCACCGTTGTCGGCTTATCGAGGATTTTTTGGTTCGAAACCGTTTAGTCGGGCGAATCAGTTTTTAAGAGAGCGGGGCGAGAAGGAAATTAACTGGTAAAAAATCTCCCCTTTGAGGGGAGATTTTGGTTTTTGTATGAGGTGGGTTAGTTATTGACGCAGATAACGCCACCGCCTTCTTTCTTGTAAAGCATGGCAACTTTGCGTGCACCAGAGGAGTGCGTGGCAACCTCACCCTGACAGACTGCGTTGGATAAAATGAGAATCTTGTGGTTTTGACTGTCAAAGGTTTTGTTATTGCGCTGTTCTTTACAGGTAGCAGAAGAGTCTTTGCAAGATTTGACCTCTAGGGTGTATGGAGTACCATCCGGATCGGCGAAGACGTCGGTTTGACCGGCATCGCCAACTAGAAGATATTTATCGTAGAAATATCCCCAGCTACCCAAGGCAGGTACGGATGCAGCCGGTTTGTCGTGTCCAGCAACTTCCAAAGAGGTGCTAGTGGCGGTAGGTAAGGCTCCGCGGTTGTTAGTTTGATAGTTATTTAATGCGGTTTGGAGACGATCAACATCTCGGCTACGCTGAGTATCGCGCTGTGAGCGTTGAAGGGCTGGTAAGGCAAGGAATACCATTAAGAAGATTAGGCCGGCTATTGCTAGCACGAGCACGACTTCTATGATAGTAAACCCAGATTTGGATTTGATACTAGACTTTGTCATTGATTCCTTTCTGACCGCAGAGCGGCTATTAATGTCTAAGCTTATTATAGAATTATTTTTTAAAAAGACAATACGTTTATGCTATGATTGAGGCATGATGAGTGGAATTGGTTGGTCGGAAGAGGTGGGGTGGCTAATAGCGCTGTTTGTGGCAGGGGCTATGATGGGGTCTTTTGCTTGTTGTCAGGTTTGGCGAATGAGGTATTTGGAAACTGGAAAAGGCAAATTGGGGGCGCGTTCAGTTTGTTTGTCTTGTGGAGAAAAATTGAAATGGTTTGATAATATACCAATCATATCGTGGCTAAGTTTAAGAGGGAGATGCCGAAAATGCAGAGAGAAGATTGGTTGGGCTGAATTTTTGAGTGAAATTGGCTTGGCAATAATATTTGTTTTGATAGGAGGTTATTTTAAACCGTGGCAAAGCGACGTTTTAAAGATTTTGCTAATGACAGTAATGCTACTTTCGGTTGTAGTGATGTGGATGATTTTGGTTTATGATGCAAAATGGCAGAAGATACCGGTAGTCTGTTTGATATTGGCTAACTCTTTAGCTTTGGTTTTTTGGGGAATACAAGAAGTTGCTAGGTTGATGGCTTGGGGTGAGAATAACTGGTGGACTGTGGTGGAGCCGGATCTGTGGAACACGTTGATAGCGGTGGGGATTTTGGCGGGAATTTATTTGGTGCTATATAAGGTGTCGAAAGAAAAATGGGTGGGGAGTGGCGATTGGATTTTAGGTTTGGCAATTGGTTTGATGTTAGGGAATTGGTGGATGGCACTTTTGACTTTATTTTTAGCAAATTTACTGGCGCTAAGTTTTATGTTTCCTAGTTTGATAGATAGACAGAAAAAAACAATAGCGCTAGGGCCATTTTTGGTAATTGGATTTTTAATAAGCTTTTTACTGAAAGATGTTTTCTTAGCTTTGATCTAGTTTTTTTGGGGGTTTAGAACTGGTTTCGGAATGAAAGCGCTTGTGGACTTCACGGAGATGCGGATCGGTAACATGCGTGTAGATTTGAGTGGTACTAATGTTGGCGTGACCGAGTAGCGATTGGACGGAACGAAGATCGGCCCCGTTCATCAGAAGGTCGGTGGCGAAGGAGTGACGGAGGGTGTGAGGAGTAACGTGCTTGGTGATACCGGCAAGACGGGTGTACTTTGTGATAATGCGCTCGATGGAGCGCGGAGAAAGGCGACGAAAGTCACCAGAAGTGTCGGGGGTGTTTTGGTTACGGGAATTATTTAAAAAGAGGGCAGGGAGCGAATCGGTACGTGCGTGCAAATAAGCTTCAATTGCTTCGGCGGCGGTCAAATCGATAAAAACAGGACGATCTTTGTTGCCTTTGCCACGTACGACGAATTCTTGGCGTTCTAAATTAACAGAATCTCGGTCCAGATTAACAAGTTCAGAAACACGTAAGCCACCAGAGAAGAGTAATAGAATAATGGAGCGATCCCTTAAGCCGATTTCAGTGTCAAGAGGGATTGCATCAAGTAGCCTTTCAAGCTCATCGTAGTGTAGGAAAGTAACCTGTTTTTTACTGGCTCGAGGCAGATCAACCAAGGAAGGATTAAGCGATTTAATTCCGCGACGAGCGAGATATTTTAAAAAACCACGCAGAGCGATAAGATGGTAGGCTTGGGTGAGAGGGGAAAGATTTTGATGTTTGTCATTGTCGTTGAGGCGATTTAAACGTAAGCGATATTTACGTAGTAGTTCAGGGGTGATGTCGGAGGGCTTTAGGTCGTGATTTTCGCTGAAATCTGTAGAACTAAGTTCGAGAAAACGAGACAAATAAAGACCGTAATTTTCGATGGTGCGCTTGGAGCGACCTTGTTCTATTTCTAGCGCCTCTAGAAAATCGCTGATGAGGTCGGAGACGTACATAGGAAAATTATAGCATAAGATGTTATAATTACGTTTATGGATAAAAGGGAAGATTTACCAGAACTGAGAGAAATTGTAGAACCGTTGACTGGCAGTAGTGTGATTGTGGAGCAAAAGCCTAGGAAGAGAAAAAATTTGTTGCCGGAACGCCCAAATTGGAAAGATAGACTGAACAGAATATTGACGCAGTCGGATAAAAAATATTTGAGAAGACTACTGAATTTTAGTGGAGTTGGAATTATGATGGTGGTCTCGTTGGTGATTTTTTTCTCCACTAGTGGCGTTTTGGAAACTGATTATTCGCAAACCTACTTAAAATTGCGAGATTTGAAGCCTAAAATGCAGGGGCTTCAGAAGGATTTTGAATGTAACCGGATAAAGGAGCATTTGGAAAGTCCTTACACGACAGCCCAGGCGTTTGATAAATATGTGGCGGAATGTAAGGTCGTTAATGAAGATATGGGGGATTTGGTAAGATCGATTAACTATACTGAGGGAATTCAAAAAGATGCAGAGCTGAGGGAGTTGTATAAAGAATTTAAAAACTCTTTTAATTCGATGGTTCGAAGTGAGGAAAAGCTGGAGGAAACATTGAATATTTATAAAGTTTGGCATAATTGGGTTTTGGCGGAGTCAAATGGGAATATTGCTAATGAGTGGGATTGGACGGATGGAGCGATCGATGCCGCAACGGCAAAATTGACCAAATCGAAGTATAAATTATTAAAGATCTATGGGTTGATGTGGGGTAAGCGCAAAAAAGTAGTGGCTACGGCGTATCGAGCATATTATTACCCGGCGGGGGATACGACGGAAGATATGAATGAAATGCGAGAAAAAATGTTAAAGGCTCAAAATGAATTTATAAAATGGAAACAAGAGAATGAACCAAAAGTACAGGATTTAGCTCGCTTTAAGATTATAGATACGACGCAAGCATCAGCGCGTTTTAAGGATTTATACGACAGCGTGAAACAGCAGTATCAAAAGCACTATAATCGCCAGATTGGTGGCTGTAGAGAAATGGCGGGTCAAGTAGTTTGTGACTGATAGATGTGATATAATGGAAAAAAGGAGATTTATGGGAAAAGAAAAAGATTTTATTCAAAGGACTTTAGTAGTTTGCAAACCAGATGCGGTGCAACGAGGTATTGTTGGGCAGATCTTGGAACGCTTTGAAAGAGTAGGGCTGAAGATCGTAGGCATGAAAATGGTGATGCCGGACGAGGATCAGTATGAAAAACATTATGAGAAAATTGGTAAAATGATTACGAGAAGAGGTGAGCAGACTTTTCGTTATAACTTACAATATATGATGACTGGTCCGGTGATTGCGATTTGCTTAGAAGGGGTAGAGGCAGTGCCGCTGGTGCGCAAGATCGTAGGACCGACCGAACCAAAAATGGCAGATATGGGTACAATTCGAGGAGATTTTTCGCATATGAGTTTTGGTTACTCAGATACGAAAGGAATGGGAGTGCCAAATTTAGTGCACGCTTCAGGCTCGGCGGCCGAGGCGAAAGAAGAGTTGGCGCTCTGGTTTGAAGAGGAGGAGCTTTACGATTATTCGGACTTAAGGGAAAAATATACAAGATAGATAGAAAAATCCGGTAGGGCCTTTGGTCTTTCCGGATTTACTGACTTGGCCCGGTAGCTCAATGGATAGAGCAATTCCGTCCTAAGGAAGAGGTTGTGCGTTCGACTCGCACCCGGGTCACCAAGATTTGATATAATAAGTTTATGGCAAAATTGACTTTTGACGGCCAGAGAAAAGACGAGAGAGTTGAGTTTGTTTTTCGCAGACATAGAAAAACAGCCAATAAAGGTATAATATTTTTGTTTTTTATGATGATTTTGGGAGTTTTACCTTTGATTTTGTGGCCAGGTGATCCAAGAATGTTGGCGCTATTTTTAATGTTTATGGCAATTGGTATTTTTGGGGCATTTTACTCGCATGCAATGTGGTATTTTTCGATGTACATCGTAACTAATCAAAGAATTAGACAAATCAATCAAAAAGGATTATTTAAAAAGTCGGTGGTGGATTTAGGGCTAGATAAAATTCAAAGTATTTCATATGGGACCAATGGGTTGGTGGGCGGTATTTTAAATTATGGAACAATTTTAATTCAAACAGGGGTAGGGGATTTAACTATAAGCATGGTGCCAAGTCCAGAAAAGATTTATAATAAGTTACAAGATGTGGCAAAAAAAGCCGAGGAGGAAAAATGAAAAAAATAAGTTTTAAAAATAAGTCTAAACCGAAAGATAAGAAAACAGAGAAAGAAAAGTTGGAAGAGAGGCGAGAAGAGGTCTTATCACAGGGAAGAAAATTTAAATACCCTTTACAGTATGCGAAACATACGATTGTTTTGTGGACGGTGTTAATAGCTGTATTTGCAGCAGTAGTGTTGTCTGGGGTGGGATATTTTGCGTTATACAAATTACAAAATACTAGTGACTTATTTTATCGTTTAACACAAATTATTCCAGTTCCGGTTGCTACAGTTGATGGAACCAACGCATTATATAGTGATTATCTGATGGTTTATAAAAGCTCAATCAAACCATTAGAGCAGCAAAAGCAACTGGGGGATGATGAAAATGCTCAAAAAATGAAAGAGCATTATAAAAGAGCGGCACTTACTGAGGTAGAGAATTACACGTATGCTTTGAAAGTAGGGAAAGAGCTTGGAGTAGAGGTGTCTAATAAAGAAGTTGATCAGGCGATAGCGAAACATCGCAAAGCGGGGGGGTTGGACCGAAGTAACGAGAGTTTCGAGAAAGTATTAAATGACAATTTTGGTTTAACTAAAAAAGAGTATAGAAGATTGATTTATCTAGGATTGATGAAAGCAAAAGTTGCGCAAGCGATTGACGAGGTTGCGGATAAGACGGTGCAGGAAGTTGAGAAAAGGTTGGCTAGCGAGAAGGATTTGGAGAAAATAGCGAAGGCAATGGAGAAAAAAGTTTCCTATGAACAGACTGGCGGAATAGTAGATAAGATGAATATAGACGGTGGTCGAGCGATGGAAGCGATGAAATTGAAAGAGGGAGAGGTAAGTAAGAAGTTATTGTCTAGCGGTGGTGATAGCTATTATTTTGTAAAATTGCAGCGTAAGGATAAAAATGGAGTTGACTACGTTTCGCTAAAGATTAGTTTGAACGAACTAAACAACAGAATAAAAAAGTTAAGAGATTCAGGTAAGATTCAGGAAAAAATTACACTAGAAGAAGACAAATCGTGATATAATTAAGTGGTTGCGGGTGTCGTATAACGGCTATTATGCGTCCTTCCCAAGGATGAGACGAGAGTTCGACTCTCTCCGCCCGCACCAAAATAGAATCGGCGACAGGGGCGCCTTTTTTGTTGTTGCTTAAGATTTATAATCTGCCAATGTGATATTAGCGACCGGACGGTGAGGCAGGTTGATTTTATGCTGATTGAGGGTCTCTAAACAAGTGCGTTGGAACTCGCGTTTAGCGGCAAATCTTTGATTGGGGTGATAGTTGATGCCAAAACGATAATTGATTGCACAATCACCAAAGTCGCCGACGCCTAGATAAGAGCAACTGTGAATGATTTTGGAATCTTTAAGTTTATCAACGATTTGCTCTGCGATTTTTTCAGCTTGAGCGAGAGGAAGCTCGTAGGGAAGTGGTAAAGATGGATAGTCTTCTCCACCTATGACTTCAATCTCTTCAATGTTGCGGTTTGAGATTGACACAATGCTGCCATTACTAACGTCTTGAATTTTAGAGGTACGGAGACCAACGAAGATGACTTTGCCTTCCAGTTCTTGATACCGGATATTGTCGCCAACTTTAAAGAAGCCATCAGACATAATAGTGATACCACGGATGATATCTTTGAGAGCGTCTTGAACAGCGAGACCTACGATGATGCTAGCAATTCCAACTCCTGCTAGCATAGAGGATACGTTGATATTGTTGATTTGAAGCACTAACAAGAGAGTAATGATAATAAAGGCATAGCGTAAAAAAGTATGTACAACATGCAGATAAGCATGACTTTTAATTCCGAGTTTGTTGCGGTCTTGTTTTTTCTTAAAAATGAGATTAGAGATTATTTTGTAAAGTATGAAACTGATAATAATAACTACGACGGAGTCAATGACGTGGCCGTCAGCTAGTTGTTTGATAGTGTTAGATAAATCAGAATTAATCATTTTGGTTAAGTTTTGCATAGCTCCATTATAGCACAAACATATAATTTGACTTTTGTCTTGTCAAAAAAAGAGTTTTGTGCCATAATGACAGAGTGGATTCGTAGCTCAGTTGGTTAGAGCGCCGCCCTGTCACGGCGGAGGTCGCGAGTTCGAGTCTCGTCGGATCCGCCAGAATAACGAGTCGCCTGAGAGGCGATTTTTGTTTGT
>CAUPNJ010000006.1:0-16512 GCA_963512515.1 uncultured Candidatus Saccharibacteria bacterium
CCTAGCCTAGGTTGGGGATTTAGTACCAACGCCAGCACTAGTAACCCTTTAAACAACCAGATCGATTTCTTACCTATCCCAAAATCATCAGCCCCTTCCAATATTCGGCAAACCACTGGACCCACCAGCAACGACCAAACCAATGTAACTTTTGGTGTAAAAGTTAATAACAGCCTAGCTTCCGGTACTTATCAAGACACCGTCACTTTTTCTGTTGTTACTAATTATGTCAATAATACTATTTTTGACATGCAAGAGATGACCCCTGCCATCTGTACCAATACTACTCAGCCCACCAAAGACGCGACCGAGACAATCTCAGAACACAGTACTGATACCAGCAAAGTCCCCGAGACTACCCTCACCGACACCCGTGACGGCAAAACTTATGTAGTACGTAAGCTGGCCGATGGTAACTGTTGGATGAGTCAAAACCTAGCCCTCTCACCAGACGGTAATACTACCTACACCGAAGCAGATACTGATTTGCATGACGGTAGGACTTTTAAGGCTCCAGCGGCAAGTAGTGTAGGTACAACTTGGGATTGGGATGGTTCAGATGGCCCGCACTACGTTAAACCTCAAGCAGGCTACGAATACTTCCAAAACGGTACTACCGCTTCCTCTACTGGCCAACCCACCGAATCTGCTGGCAACTACTACGATTGGCCGATGACTACCGCTATGTCTGGACAAAGTCTCACAGGTAATGGCGATGAAGCTCCAGATTCAATTTGTCCCAAAGGCTGGAGGTTACCATCAAAAGAAGGCAATAAATCCTATTATAATCTCCTATTTACCAACTACAGCTTGTCTAATAACTCTGAAAGTACAACTAAACTTCTCCTTTTACCTTTGTCCTTTATCCGTGCCGGCTACTACGGCCTCGATGCCGGTTCCTTCATTAATTCGGGCAGCGGTAGCAGTCTGTGGTCCTCTACCGTATACGGCAGCGACGATACGTACGTTCTCGACTTCGGCGGCAGCTACGTCTACCCCCAGGACTACAGCTCTCGGGGCCTCGGCCACTCTGTTCGTTGCGTGGCCAACTAAATCCCCCTCATTTAATTTTCTTTTAACCATTTTCATTTAAAATATGTTATTATAAGCAGAAGAAAAGAGACAATTATGCATTTCAAAACAATTTTCCGATCCCTCAAAAACAAAGATATGCTCAAACGAGCCTTAATCGTGCTAGGTATCCTGGTTGCCTACCGTTTTTTGGCACACATTCCCGTCCCCATGGGCAATGCTAGCACCTTCCGCGAAGCCATCCAAAACCTAATCAGCAAATCCGATTTCGGCAGTTTCTTAAATCTGATTTCTGGTGGTGGCCTCACCGCTTTCTCCATCATTCTAGTCGGACTTTCCCCCTTCATCACTGCTTCCATCGTCGTCCAGCTTATCACCAAAGCCATCCCTAGTCTGGAAGAACTTTCTCAAGATGGTGAAACTGGGCGTCGCAAAATCAACCAATGGACTCGCATCATCTCTCTGCCTCTAGCCGTCGTCCAATCCATCGCCTACATCTTCATTCTCTATAAATCTGCTGTTGCCCAAAACACCGTTGCTTTTACCCCCACTACTTCGGACTGGATTTTGTCAGTCACCGCCATGACTGCTGGCTCTACCATCTTAATGTGGTTAGGAGAACTTATCACTGAACAGGGCATTGGTAACGGCATCTCTATGATTATCTTCGCCTCCATCATCTCGCAATTTCCCAGCTCCCTCACCCAACTCGGAGCCGCACTCTTTGACACTTCTGCCGGCACCCTCTCGCTGTTCGGCTGGTTCAAACTACCGGTCAATCCAGTTGTCTTCTTTACTATAGTTGGATTCACTATCGCCCTACTTGTTGTGATTTACTTCTTGGTTAAACTAAACGAAGCTCAACGTATCATTACTATCAATTACGCTAAACGTGTACATGGCAATAGCTCCTACGGCGGCATCAAGTCAATTATCCCCATTAAGCTGATCGCGGCCGGTGTCATTCCAGTTATTTTTGCCACTGCCTTCCTATCTCTACCTGCCATGGTCGGGCAGCTCATTCAAACCATCAATCCCGCCAACAGTCTCGGCAAATCGCTGGTCGCCATCTTCACTGCTCCCTCCGCTTCCAATTTTCAATCTCTCTACCCAACCGGCATCAACTTGCAGTGGTTCCTCTACCCCGCCCTTTACTTCATCTTAGTGGTCGTCTTTACTTATTTCTACACATCAATCATCTTCAATACCAAAGAAATTGCCGATAATTTGCAAAAACAAGGTGGCTTTATTGAGGGAGTACGTCCCGGCCTCACCACGGCTAATTATCTCAGTAAAGTAGTGACTCGCCTCAATTTCTTCGGTGCTTTTGCGCTGGGCGTGATAGCCATGCTGCCGTTTATTACCGATTACATTTTTATTATTACGACTGGCAAACCAATCGGTCTGTCCTTATCTGGTACTGGACTTCTTATCGTGGTGACCGTGGCACTTGAGAGCTTACGTCAGCTTGATTCCCGTGCGCTAATGGTAACTTACGACGATTATCAGTAAATGTCCGGTTTAGTCATCAAAACAACCTTAGGTCGCAAAATTACCAAAATTATCAACGCTATTTTGCTGCTAATTTTACTTATTTGTGTTGCTAGAGTCCTAATCTGGGAACATGATTATTACCAACGCATGGAAGGCAGTACCCGCTCTACGTCCCCAGCCACCAGCGACACTCGTTCTAGAAACGTAGACGAAAGTGACGTCTCTCAAAGTAAACGCAAAGCCCATATTGTCCCTCCTGATCAACCCCGTTTCTTAAATATCGCCCGCTTAAAAGTTAAAAATGCCCGTATTTTTGCTATGGGAACTTTTGGCGACGGTCAACTTAAAACCCCAAACAACATTTTTGATATTGGCTGGTACCAAAAATCCGCCAAGCCAGGGACAGGAGGTACTGCAATTTTCGATGGACACAACGGTGGCCCCACCAAAACCGGCGTTTTTAAGCACTTAATCAGTCTCACCACAGATGATGTCATCGCCATCGAAATGGGTAACGGCAATATTTATCGCTACCGAGTCACCGACAATGTCACTATCCCCTTAAGTGAAGCCGATCAATACATGTCTAAAACCCAAGTTTCTCCAGTTCCAGGACGAGAATCCATCAGTTTAATCTCCTGTATTGGTGAATGGTCCAGTTCCCAACAGACTTATCTCTCGCGCCAGTTTGTACGAGCTGTCAGGATAAAATAATCAATTAAAACCTTTACTTTTAGAATAAAATCTGCTACACTGAAGAAGTAATTTATGGCTAGTCAAAAGGAAGTGATTAAACTCACCGGTACAGTCGTTGAGGCTTTGCCGAACACCCAGTTTCGGGTTGAACTCGAGAATGGTCATTTTATTATTGCTCATATGAGCGGAAGAATGCGTAAAAACTATATCCGTCTCGTACCGGGCGACCGAGTCGAGGTTGAACTCACCCCTTACGATTTAACCAAGGGTCGTATCAGCTTCCGTCTCAAAAATTAATATCAACGCTTTTTGGGCGAACTCGACTTTGTCGTTTAGTACCTCATTAAGTTTAATAAGGAAAGGTTTTTACACTGTGAAAGTACGTGCTAGTGTTAAAAAAATCTCCCCTGATGATATCATTGTTCGTCGCAAAGGCGTACTCCGTATCATCAATAAGAAAAAACCTAAGAATAAGCAAAGGCAGGGTTAAGCATGGCAAGAATTGTCAGTGTTGTGATACCTTCCGATAAGCAAGTGTGGATTGCTCTCACGCGCGTTTACGGAATTGGACGCACAACTTCTAAAGCCATCCTTGCGGAGGCCAAAATTGAGCCTACCACTCGGGTGAAAGATCTCACCGAGGCTGAAGAACAAAAAATCAACGATATTATTTCCAATAAATACTCCGTTGAAGGTGATCTGAAGCGCCTCGTGACCAACAATATCAAACGCATCAAGGATATCAATTCCTACAAAGGTATGCGCCATAAGGCGAAATTACCGGTAAACGGCCAGCGTACTCGTACGAATGCACGTACTCGTAAGGGTAAGGCGATCGCGGTCGGTGGTGCACAACCTAAAGCTGCAAGCAAGACTTAGTAAAGGATTATTATGGAAAATAAAGCACAAAATACTGCAAAGCAGTCAACCAAGAAAAGCAAAAAGAATAAACGTCTTGTTAATGCTGGCCAAGTTCACATCCAAGCCACCTTTAATAACACCATCATCAGTGTTTCTGATAAGCAAGGACAGGTCTTGGCTACCTCTTCAGCCGGCGCTAATGGTTTTCGTGGTAGCAAAAAGGGTACAGCTTACGCCGCCCAAATCGCTGCTGAAAAAGCCATCGAAATTGCTAAGAAAAATCACAGCCTCAAAAGCGCCGATGTTTTCGTCAAAGGCGTCGGATTGGGACGCGATAGCGTCATCCGTGCAATTTCCGGCCTCGGCATTAAAATTGACAGTATTACCGATAAGACTCCTGTCGCTCATGGTGGCGTGCGTCCGAAAGGAGAGAGGAAACCATAATGGCACGAGATAAATCTCCAATTGTTAAACAAAGTCGTCGCGAAGGCTATGCTTTGGCACCCAAGGCCCACAAGGTCATGGCTAAGAAAACCGGCATTCCAGGCGAACACGCCGGTATGCGTGTCCGTGGTGGTAGCCTCTATCTAACCCAACTTCGCGAAAAACAAAAAGTCCGCCGTCTTTACGGTCTACTTGAGAAGCAGTTTGCTCGCCTAATGAAAGAGGCAGCTCGCGCCGAAGGCCTAACTGGTGAAAATTTGCTCCAATTCTTAGAGCGTCGCGCTGACAATGTTATTTATCGTGCCGGTTTCGCCACTACTCGTCGTCAGTCTCGTCAGTTAGTTTCTCACGGACACTTCCTTTTAAACGGTCGTCGCATCGACATCCCTTCCATTCGTCTCAAAGCTGGTGATGTCCTAGAAGTCCGTCCAAAATCCAAACAATCTGCTTACTTTAAAGATTTGGGAAATATTACTGCTAATTCTACCGTTGATTCACTTAGTTGGCTCAAAGCCGATGCCAAAAAGATGAAAATCGAAATTACCAATCTGCCCAAACGCGAAGAGGCTGAACCTGGTATCAATGAACAATTAATCGTTGAGTATTACTCACGCTAAGGAGAATTATGACAACAAAAGTTATTCATGAAGCAAACCTAGCCGCAGTCAATGAACTTAGTGCTAATAGTGCTGAATTTGTGATAAAACCCCTTTATTACGGATACGGTAATACTCTTGGCAACTCCTTGAGACGAGTACTACTTTCTAGCATCAAAGGAGCTGCTGTTACTGCCTTTAGTATCGAAGGTGCAACTCACGAATTTACCGCCATCGAAGGTATTCGCGAAGACGTCGTAGATATCATGCTAAATCTTAAAAACATTAAACTTAAGATGCATACCGACGCCCCCATCGAGTTAAACCTCGAAATTAAGGGCAAAAACCAGTCTGAAAAAGACGGTGAAAAACGCGTAGTGGCTGGAGATATCAAGCTTCCCGCTGAAGTTGAAATCGCCAACCCTAACCAAGTTATCTGCCACATTGAAGATCCAAATTACACCCTCAAAATGCGCTTGGTTGTAGAAACTGGTCGTGGCTACCTTACCATCGAACAGGCCGGCGCCGACCGCGTCCACAGCAGCATGATTGCGCTTGATGCTGTTTTTACCCCAGTTCTCCGCGTCCGCTACAAGGTAGAAAATACCCGTGTTGGACAAGATACTAATTTGCAACAACTTTCCATCACTATTGACACCGATGGCACCATCACCCCGCGTGAGGCTTTCGAAGAAGCTGCCGCAATTTTAGTAAACCAATACTCTGCTTTGGCCGGCAGTACTCAGGTCGAATCTGCCCCTGCACCTGGTAGCGTTGAGGAAGCCGAAGAATCCGGTCTTTCGATTTCAATTGAAGAGCTTGGTCTTTCTGCTCGCACCGCCAACGCCCTCGTCAACAATGACATCAAAACCGTACGTGATTTAGTTATGCTATCCGATAGCGATCTCAAAGAACTCAAAGGTTTTGGTAGCAAAGCGCTTGACGAAGTTAAAGATAAACTAACGGAGTTAAATATTTAATATGCATCGTCACGGATACAAAGGTCGCAAATTTGGTCGCGAGACTGATCAGCGTCGAGCTTTGAAACGCGGACTTATGCGCGCTTTAATTCTCGAAACCGCTATCACTACTACTCTCGCCCGTGCCAAGGAAATGCGCCGAGACACTGAAAAACTTATTACTATCGCTAAAAAGGGTGGTTTAGCTAATCGTCGACTTCTAATCGCTCGCTTGAACGACACCCAGTCAGCCGATCTCTTGATGGACAAAATTGCTCCTCAAATCAAACGTGATTCTGGCTATCTACGCATCGAACGTGCTGGCTTTCGTAAAGGTGACCACGCTGAAATGGCTACCATTTCGTTTGTCGACGAAATTAACCTAGAACAGGAGAGCAAGTAATGAAAACTTATTCTCAAAAAACTGCCGAAATCAAACGTGAGTGGTATCTCATCGACGCCTCCAACCTACCTTTGGGTAAATTGGCAGTCGTGATTGCAGATAAACTGATGGGTAAATCCAAAGTTACCTACACTCCACACACCGACAACGGTGACTATGTGGTAGTAATCAACGCTAAAAATATTAAAGTCACTGGCAATAAAATGGTCGAAAAAATGTACCACCACTACAGTGGCTACCCTGGTGGTCTTAAATCACTCAAACTCGAAGAGATTATTGCTAAAAAACCAGAATACGCCATCAAACAGGCTGTCAAAGGCATGATGCCTAAGAATAAATTGGCTGCCGACCGCTTGGCAAGACTTCGTGTATTTGACGGCGCTGAGCATGCTCACGCTGCACAAAACCCAAAGGAGATTAAATAATGGCAACTAGTAAATACACTTATGGACTTGGTCGTCGCAAATCAGCTACTGCTCGCGCCAGACTCTATAAAGGCAAAGGCAACCTTACTATTAACGACAAACCAGCCCTAGAATATCTCTCCAATAATAAATCCTACCTTGCCGAGATTACCGACCCTCTAGCTCTTGCCCAAAAGCAAACTAACTACGATATCACCGTGCGTGTATCTGGTGGTGGCTTAGCTGGTCAGGTCGACGCAATCAAGTTAGCCATCTCCAAAGCCCTAACTTTGGAAGCTGCCGATTTGCGTCCTGCGCTCAAAAAAGCTGGTTTCTTAAAACGCGATCCACGCGAAAAAGAACGCAAAAAATATGGCCTACGTGGAGCTCGCAAGAAAGAACAATTCTCCAAGCGTTAATTACAGACTCACAGAGCCATTCATTCGCCAAAAAAATACCACTCCAAGAGTGGTATTTTTTGGCTTACTCACATCTCATCTATACTTCAAATTTAAAATCTATACATTGACAAATAACAAAAAATAAGGTATAATAAAAAATATAACCACTTTCGGTTATTATCTACCATTTTGGCATAAATGTCAGAAAGTTCTTTAAGAGGTGAATATATGAGTACTGTAAGTTATTCAACGATGCAAATTATTAAAAAAGAATCTGCAAACTTAGTTTGTGGGTTTAGGTTTTTTGGAAGTTTTTGGTTGATTTTTTGGCTAGTCCTATTTAATCCTCCCTTATTATTAACTGCCGTATTTTACACTATTTTATTTATGTCAGACGCTCTAGATGGATATCTATACCGCAAATACGTCAAAAACAACCCGCCAAAGCACTGGTTTAATAAAATGTCGATTGACATAAATCCTATTGCGAATATTACTTTATCCGTAGTAGGATTTATCTATGTGATCGTATGCGGCTTTCATAACTTTCCATTAATTATTTTATTAGCTACGCTAGTAGAAGTATGGACTGGGACGTTCTTATTTTGGCAGAAAGAAATAAAGGAGAAAGAATTCTATCTTTATTATCCTCTTCGTGACAAATTTAATATCATCCTCCTCAGGTTCTCATGGATGGTTTGGATATGGATACTAGCAGTCGGACCAGTTAATTTAAGAGGATTTATTATCGCTACAACCATATTACATATTTATTATTTTCTACTTATAATTGATGCAAAAATCCGCAAAAATTAACTTACCAAAAAAACACAATTCTTAAACCCGCTAACGAAGCGGGTTTTTGCAGTCAATCATTTTATATTTTTTTGGTGGAGCGTGCGGGAGTCAAACCCGCGACCTCGGCAATGCGAATGCCGCGCTCTATCAGCTGAGCTAACGCCCCATGAACTTATTATAACAGAATTCTAGATAAACTATTTCAATTCATGTATAATAACTTACATGAAAACCATTCTCACTGGCATCCGTGTCAACAGCGAAATGACTCTCGGCAATTTTTTAGGAGCCTTATTACCAATGGTGCACCTCGCCAACAAACACAGCCAAACCCATCACGTTAACGTCTTTATTCCCGATCTTCACACTGTTATCGGCTCGGTCGATGGCAGCCTCCAGGCCAATCTAGTTAAAGAAATTAAACATTATTTGGCCGCCGGCTTACAATTAAATCAAAATATTCACTGTTATCGTCAATCTTATGTACCTGCTCATTCCGAACTAACTTGGTTACTAAACTGCGTCACCACCATGGGCGAACTCGGCCGCATGATTCAATACAAAGAGAAACGTGGTCAAGATAACTCCACCAATGTCGGTATTTTTGACTATCCAGTACTCATGGCTGCCGATATTTTGCTCTATGACGCCGTCTACATTCCGGTGGGTGAGGACCAATTTCAGCACGTTGAGCTAACACGCGACATTGCTACGCGCTTCAACCATCGTTTCGGTGAGATTTTTATTCTACCAGCTTCCACAGCTGAACAAGTTAAATTTATGAATTTGGGGCAAGGCATCAGAATTCGCGATCTTAAAACTCCCGAGAAAAAGATGTCCAAATCCGCCGAAAATCCTAACGGAAAAATCATGTTAACCGATGCCCCAGAGCAGGCCGCTAAGAAAATTATGTCTGCCACCACTGATTCAGTTGGAAAAATTCAATTTGACATGTTCAATCAACCGGGTATATCCAACCTGCTTCAAATCGAGTCGCTCATCACCAACACGCCACTAGAAATAGTGGTCAGTACTTGGGGTGGGCAGACTTCTTATGGTGATCTTAAAAGCAAAGTAGCTAGCTCCGTCTCTCAGTTCTTGACCGACCTCCAACAGCAAGTTGCCAATATTCCCGATCAAAAAATCTACGACCTCCTAGCTCAAGGCGAGCAATACGCCAACCAAGTCGCCAACCAAAAACTGCAAAAAGTCCAGACCGCATTTGGTTTGCGTTAACTTATTGAATAATCTTACGTCCTCTTAAGGGTGTACGTATTTTAGCTTTGTGTTTAGCGGTGCTGGCGTGTTTCGCTTTCGCAATTTTTTTGGCATTCATCGCATTCTTATCTGCAACCACATTTCGACTCATCGCTTTGCGGTTTGTCAATCTAGCATGAGTTCGCTTTTCCGCCTTTTGACTTGCCTGTGTCACCTCACGCTTTTTGGCATCTTCGGCCATTTGTTTCTCGATCCGAGCCGTTGTTTCTGTGATTTTTTCAAGATCATTCGCGGCCTCATAAATCGCCAAAATCTGTCGCAAAGTCGAAACCGCATGATCAAGCTCATAAGCTAGCTCCAAAGCCTCAATTGCTTTTTTGCGCTGACCTAATTTTTCCTCAGCCTTAGATAGCGCAATGTAGCGCGCCGGTAAATCACCTTCTAAACTTAAAGCCTGTCGAAACGCCATCGCGGCCTGCTCATAAGCCCCCGTCTCAAGATAGATCAAACCCACATTATGAAGCGACGAGGCATTACTGTCAAGAGATTGTGCAATTTCAAAACACTCAATCGCCTCATCATATTTGTGGCCCTTGGCATATAAAATGCCCAGACGATTATAAGCTGCAGCATTTTTTTCGTCGAATTTCAAAATCGTCAAAAGTGCCTTCTCGGCTCTGAGCGGCTTGCGGTCCTTCATCGAAGTCTGCGTAATCGACCACAGTTTATTCATTTGTGTTTTATATTTTTGCGAATGTTCCACTGGCTCTTCTTCTGCGTCAAAAATCGGATAGAAAAACACTAAATAAACTACAAAAATTAAGATTAGCAATACGCCAAGCATGACCTTATTTTAGCATAAATCCGCCACTAGATGCAAACGCAAGTTCCCATTTTGCGAAATCGCATCATAAGCCTTAATTAAATCTGGGATTTTCTGCAAAAACTGCCGCTTACAGGTCATAAAATAACTCTTATAGGCTATCTCTATCGCCACCGCCAGCACCTCTAGCGTAAACTTCCGTTTTTCATCTTTTTTCTTGTTCAACAAATCCGAAATCTCTATCAAATCCTTAGGTTTAGCCACTAAGATCCGCTTAGCCAAATCCAAAACTTCCTGCTCTGCTCGTGGCGGATCCGTCAATTTGCGCACTCTCCGCCAATAAAACATTTTAGCCCGCGACAATACCGTTGGTAATAACAAATCCGGACGCTCCGTAACCAAAACAAAATGATAATTTTCGCCCGGCTCCTCCAGCAGTTTCAAAAACGCATTTTCCGCCCCCTCCGTCATCTTATCAGCCGGCCTGACCACAAAAAACCGATCCTCATTCTGCTGCGTATTGCTAACTTGAATCAATTCTCTAATCTGTTCCACCTTAATATTGACATAGTTTTTCTGCGGCGCCACCACCACGGCATTCTTCAGCTCAAACTCCACCTCCTCTGGTAGCACAAAAATTGCACAGCCACTCTGTCTGGCCAAATCTGGAATCTGTGACAGCTCATCAAAAAACATTCTGAAATTCCTGCGGTAGATCCGACTGAAAAACCTTGCGCTGACCTTCAGGAATCGTAATCTCCAACTCTTTGGCATGAAGATATAGGCGTGTCGGCCGCAAATTCGCATCGGGCTCCCCATATACTGGGTCACCCAGAATCGGCACCCCAAGATACTTCAGATGCACTCTCAGCTGATGCGTGCGCCCCGTCGTCGGCTTGAGTTCCAGTAGGGAATAATTATCGTTAGTCCTTAATAGCCTATACCGCGTCTGAGCCGGTTTACCATTCGGATCAACCTGAAAAGTAGTAGGCCTACGCAAATTTCGCGCCAGCGGCAAATCAATCATCGCTTCATCTAGTTTTGGCCGACCACAAACCACGGCGTAATAAGTTTTCTTCACCTTACGATCCTGAAATTGCTTGCGCAGCAACTTTTGCGTCGCCTCATTTTTCGCCAAAATCACCACCCCAGAAGTATCTCGATCCAAACGGTGCACCAACAAACCAAAATTTTCCAAAGTCGTCTCAGTACTATATTCACCCTTTTTCATCGATAAAAGCCCTGCTGGTTTATCTAATACCAGCACATTTTCATCCTCAAAAATCACCGGCGGCCTTTGCCGTTCGTTTTGCGAAGTCTCCGGCACCACCAACACAACCCGCTGATCTTCGCTAATCAACATATTCGGTTTTTTAGCAATTCTGCCATCCACCGTCACAAAACCTTGTCTAATAAATCTCTGCAAAATCGAGCGATTATATTCGCCATGCTCTGCCACCAATCTCTGATCCAGCCGTCTACGCTCTTCCTGCTTTGGCCCAACATCAAGCACCACGTCGCCATTAATCACCCGTGACATTTCTGGTTTGCTAAACTTTTTCCCCGTAATAATCATGACTTTATTATAACATTTTTCAGCAAAAACAGTTATGTCCTCTAAAATTGACTATATGTGATTATTGTGCTATAATGAAATAATTGAGCCATCAGCTCAGTTTTTTGCATCCCAAAGGGTGTACTTTTAAAATTTAAGGAAATCAAATATCACTGCTATCTTGGAACGATTGGAGGAAAAAATGATCAGAAAATCAGAGGATATGAATTTTAAGGAACTAAATATTCCCGCACTTACACTAAACTATCTCTCGAAAAAAGGTTTTTCAAAACCTAACGAAGTGGTGAATTATGGCAGAAGAATGGCTTTAGACTTTGAAGTTCACCCCAAAAGAGCTAAAGCGGCTTGCAAATGGCAACTAGAACTGATTTCGAGTCTCAATAAAGCCGGCTTTATCCGCCACGATCTCTACCCAACCACTTATTGTGTTTGGCATTTTTACAAAATTTTATTTAGAGAAGGCATAGCTAATCTGATCTCTAACGAAGGCTACGAGAACATACCAGCTGTTAATAGTAATCAATTTGAGGCCATAATGGAAGTTCTAGGCTCTCTGTCCGAAAAAGAAAAGCGAGTAATTATTGTCTACTTCGGCTTTGATGGTTTAGGCCTAAAAAGCTTGAAAGCAACCGGGGAAATACTCCACATTTCAAGCGAAAATGCCAGACGAGTTAAGCAAAAAGCCTTCAGAAACCTAAAGGCCCTCAGTAGAAAGAGCAAATTTCCCGCTCTTTTTGGCTTTGTCCCACCAACCTATCAACCAACCATCTTTCATACCGGACCAGTAACCAATTTGGTGCTAGACATTGAAGTACTCAATTTCGATCTGAGGATATACGGACTTCTAAAACGAAACGGTATCAATACAATCGCCAACATCATCAATCTGCCAGAAGAAAGATGGAGTCTGATTAGTGGTTTAGGTATTAGATCCGCAAGTAAAATAGTCGAAAAAATCCACGCTATTGGCTATCAGGATTTCGACATCAAACTTTGATGATTTCCTTAAGATCAATCCCGACCTTTAGGCCGGGATTTTTTATAAAAATATCAATATAATATTGACTTATCTTATCATTTAAGCTATAATAAAGACGTTGAGCAGTTAACTCAAAAGCACATTACATTAGACAAGGGGGGTTAATCAATGTCTATAACGAGAATCAAAGATTGGAAAATCTGTGCCAAAAAGGAGGATATTCCAAAGGTAAAAGATGATTTGGTATTTTTTTTAGGTAACAAAGCGATGAACCGATTGGTTTTGTCTCCAAATAAATGCTATTTGGCAGGAAAAGTCTTCGGTAAGGAAGGCTTTGAGAATGGCGAAGAGGTCCAAACTTCAGCCATTAAAAGAATGGATCGTGTTATAAACAATAACACTTCCAGTGGCGACCTGCTTTGCGTCACAACCATATCTGATAGCACATATTATATTAGCTTATCAGATCGAAAACACTAATTAAGTAAACCCCGACAGCCAGTCGGGGTTTTAACTTGTTCAAAGCGCGCAATTTATTCAGTACGGTTCTGCTCGACGCTGGTAATTTGCTTGAGAATGGGCAGGACCAGACAGATTACTCCGATTGCTAGGGCTAGAGCTAGAGCCACGATTCCGAGATAATCTAATTTTGGCCAAGCAAATAAGATCCTATTACCAGCGGTAACGCCAGCCAGGTATTTGGAAGTTAAAATGCCAGCGAAAATCGCACCAATGGAGGCAAGCAACATCGGGATGATTGCTTCAAGTAAAACCACCACTCTGAGCTGGTTCAAGTCAACTCCCATTAGCCGCAAATTGCTGAAAGATTTTTTGCGTTCAAAAATTTGGCCAATAGTAGCTACCGCTACACCAAAGCCAGCCACTACGATCGAGAGGGCAGTCCCAAACACGATCAATTCTACTAAGCCAGCAATTTCTGCTAAGGCATCAAAAATGGTGTTTGAAGGTTTTTGGATATAAATACCGCTATCATAATTACGATTAAAATTATAGGCAATATTGCGAATATATTCTCGGCCGAGGTTAGCTTTAGTATTATTATCAAACACAAACATCAGTGAATGCTCAGAAACGACTCCCTTTTCGTTGGGATCGCAAGGCAGTAAAGTTATCTGATTGGTTTCGTAATTTTTCGAAACGATAACTTGGTCTTTGGCCTGCAGATTCTTAGGGCAGGCTAATTTGGTGAGCCTCTGAAGATCCTCGCAAGAGTATAAATTTCCTGATTTACTAGACTGTCTGGAGCCATTTTTGTCCGTTTCGGCTGAAAAATAATAAGTTTGATGATAGGATTTGATGGTTTTTAAGTTCGGTTGCTTGGTAATTGCGGCTAGGAAAGCTTCTCGATCAGATTTGCTTGACTCATCTTGAAAGATTACTTCAACCGTATTGTCACGTTGGACTTTTTGCTCAAGATCAAAGACGGCACGCTCGTCTTTTTTGATCGAACCGTAGGTTGCCTCAACGCTAGCGATAGTGGCCATAAAGAAACTGCTAACAAATAAAGCAAGTACAACGCCACTGACGCTAGAAAAAGTAGCCTTGGCGAATTTTTGGAGGTGCTTAGCGATCATTAAGCCAGTCATCTTGCGGCTACAAAAACTCAGCAAATTTGCAAATAGACGGGTAAGAAAAGCGCCAGAAGTGAGTAAGCCAATCATGATGACTACAAAAGTGGCCGCAAACCAAAGCATCCCAATTTCGGCGTTTTTCATATACCAATTTTCCGCGCTGAGCCGAGTAAGTTGCCAGATCGAGATAACAGCTATAACTAAAGGCAGAAGTCCTAAAATAGAAGGTTTGCGTGGAAGTTTTTGGATTTTAACGACCCCGAGAGGTGAGGATTTAACTTTACGTAGGGCAATGGCATTGACCAAAATTACTACTAGGAAAATTAGGGCGACAGTGCCGAGATAAAGAGGTAAATCAAGCGTAATATCTTGGAGGAAGAAGCGCTCCTGACCAAATTTTAGGTTAGCCAGAATTGTTACTCGAGTAATTTTATATAAAATCAGGCCACAGATTACCCCAACGCCAGTGCTAGCCAGAGCTTCAGAGAGGATAATTTTGTTGACTTGACGCTTGCTGGCACCTAGGAGGCTGAGCGCAGCATAACGCTGTTCGCGTTGCACCATACCGATGCGCATGGCAGAAATTAGCAAAATTAACATTGGGAAACAGACTCCGAGTCCACAAATTAGCATAAAAGTGGTAATAATCATTTGCGATCTGGTTTCAGGAATTCTCGAAAAATTTCCTAAATCAGAATTGCCAAAGGCAGAAACCGTTTGATTCAGTTGTTTACCCGGTTGGTTAGCTCGTGCTAGCCATTGATCGGAAAGTCGGTAGATAGCTAGTTTAGAGTCGGGCGAGATGAGGATATTATTTGGGATGCCAAGTTTGACCTGGTATTTAGCATAGCGGTTTTGCAGAGTTGGCTCCCTTTTGATCAGTTGAAAAAGGGCAGGTGAAACAAAGACTTCGTTGGCTTTAGGCTGACGTTTCAAGCCAGGAATGAGTGGCGAATGCTGACTAATTTGACGCATACCAATTTCGTTAATAGTTTGTTTTTGGTTGGATTTATAGTCGAAATCGGTCATTCGGTAAACAAATAGAGTTTTATCCTGAAGACTCTGGTCGAGCGGAAATTGAACTGATAGTTTGCGATTGAGGGCGATTTGCGAAATCCAAGCTTGGCGAGAGCGCTGCATAGACAAGGCATTGCCCAGCGCTAAACTAGAGAGTAAAGCCACCATTGCAAGGCTAATTGCAACCACCATTACAAGATAACGGAACCAACCTTGTTTATCGGTGCGTTTGAGGAAAAGTAGACCCAACTTCATTAGGCTTCTCCTACTACTAAGCCATCTCGCACGATAACTTCGCGGTCAGCATAAGCAGCAATAGTCGATTCGTGAGTGACCATTACTACTGTAGTATTGTGTTCGCGAGCAGTTTTGATAAAAAGTTCCATAACTTTTTCAGAATTATAAGAATCGAGTGAGCCAGTCGGTTCGTCAGCGAACAAGATTCGCGGCTTGATGATCATCGATCGAGCAATAGCAACACGTTGGGCCTGTCCGCCAGATAGTTCCCCTGGGATATGTTGAGCAATTGATTCAACCCCGACTTTTTTCAACCATCTTTGCGCCTCTAGATAGGCTTCAGATTTTTTGACGCCGTTGATTAAAAGCGGCAAAGCCACATTGTCAAGCGCGGTAAGTTCTGGTACTAATTGGCTGAATTGAAAAACGAAACCAAATTGTTCTCGTCTAAGCTGATTACGTTTTTTGTCCGATAATTTATTGATATTTTCGCCGTCAAAGATGACTTCGCCGGAATCGGCCCTTAAAATACCAGCTAGACAATGTAAAAGGGTTGATTTGCCGGAGCCGCTGGGCCCCATAATGGCGACAATTTCGCCTTCTTGAATAGCTAGATTTGCGCCACGCAAAGCTTGAGTTTGCTTGCCAAAAGATTTTTTAATTTTTTTCGCTTCAATGATCACTTGTGAGCTCCTTTCTTAAATTTAATAAACGGCTTTCGGTTAAGTCAATCCAACGCAGATCGGCTTCGATATGAAAAATAGCGTGGTCGATTAACAGCTTATTGGCGGTAGAAACTTCTTTGCGATGCTTAATTAATTCACGCATACGCGCAATATGAGAATGTCGTTGTCGGTATAGAAAAACTTCGGCTTGACCGCCCCGCAGCAAAGCTAGGACGGTTTTGATATAGAGAGTGGTTTGTAAATTTTCGGCAGGAGCTTCGGGCGATTCTAGCCAAGTTTGAAAAACTTCTAGACCG
>CAUPNJ010000007.1:0-15603 GCA_963512515.1 uncultured Candidatus Saccharibacteria bacterium
AGTATCACTTTCGTCGAATAAATCATTATATTACCCCCTTTAAAATACCTTGTAACAACAGATCGCTCTTGTGATATTTCATCATAAACCCAGCCGATCTTAGTTGGATATTTTCATCCGTTTTGGCTAATTCAATTGAATCAGCCGTTATGTTGCGGAAAGACTTGATCAGTTTTAGATCGCGCCTTTCTTTCAACTCGTCAACCATTTTTTCGTTATCCGAGCAAAAGGCCCTGATGGTTTTTTCCTTATCATTGATTAAATCATAAGGATCTTCGCCATCATAACGATAAACGGCGCCTTGATCGAAATAGGCGTCGATCAGTTCTTCTTCGAACTGACAGAGCCTAGCTAGATCATCACGAATAAAACTCCGCAATCTCGAGATATAGTCGTCCAACCGGCCTACAGAGCCCTTAAACTCACGTCGCAAGACTCTACGGTTTCTGTAGAGACTGGGATTATCCCTTACGAATGAATAGAAAACGTAATCCCCTAGGTCTTTTAAGAGATTGTCAAAGAGCAAATAGCGAACAATTATTTTGTTCTCCACTTCTTTGATATCTCCCTTTCCTTCTCTTCTCGAAAATACCATGAACATGTAACCACCCCCTTTTTTTTATAACACGTGCATCTGTATTGATTATAGCATTATTTTGTTGAAAAGTCAATGGATAGAAGCTTTGGATTTATAGTATTTAACACCTTGAGTGGCAGCTTGGGTTTGGGCGGATTGCTTGGAATGTCCGGTACCGGTGCCACGGAGGTGACCACCGACATAGACTCCCACTGTAAACACTTTGTCATGATCGGGGCCATCTTCTTTGATGGTGCGATACTGGGGGGTGGAACCGTCGTATTTTTGAGACAATTCTTGGAGATAGCTTTTGGGGTCACGCCAAGATTCGTCAGCTAAAATTTGGTCAATTTGAGTCAAGATATGCTGGCCAATAAATTTTGCCGCAGCGTCGTAGCCCTGATCTAGGTAGATAGCGCCAATTACGGCTTCAAAACAGTCGGCCAAAATCGAGGCGTGCGCACGAGTAGAACCCTGTTTTTCGCCGTGGGATAGCCGAACCAGTGGGTCGTAGCCAAGTTTTTGACCAGCAGCGCCGATGGATTCGGTGCGAACCAAGGCTGAGCGCCAAGCCGTCATGATACCTTCAGGTTGATGATAATTGCGATAAAGAAAATCAGAAGTTACCAATTCCAGCACAGCGTCGCCCAAAAACTCTAGGCGCTCGTTGTGGGCGCTGGCTGATTTTTTATGCTCATTGACGTAACTACGGTGCGTTAGGGCGGTAATCAGTAAATTAATATCTTTAAATTCAAAACCAAGTTTGGTTTTAGCAAAGTCTTGATAAGCCGAAATTTGTGATTGGTTCATGATTTATATTTCGCCAGAGCGGATCCTTTTTTTAGCAATTAACATCAATTTTTCAATATCTTCGTATTCGATGACATCTAAAGCATCTGAAAAATGGAACCACTTAATATCGTTCATCCACTTTTCTTTGACCGGGGTCTCTTTAGGATCTAAAGCGTGAACTAGGTAAATCTGGGTAGTCATCAGCACAAGCTTGTCAATGCGACGATATTTAAAATGAATTTTACCGAGCCAAGATGAGAGTTTGATTTTTCTTAGACCAGTTTCTTCATTAATTTCTCGAATAGCGGTCTGTTTGGCAGTTTCGCCTGGTTCGACGTGACCTTTGGGAATAGTCCAGCGATTTTTGGAATCTTGGATGAGGAGAACTTCAATATCTTTTTGGTCGGGGGTGATACGAAAAATAATACCACCAGCGGTTGGTTCACGCACGATAGATTGAATAGCGGGACGCTTAAAAACCTTTGAGCGAATTTTCTGTAAAGGATTGTTTGAGGTTTTAGGTACAGCGGTGGCCTCTAAAGCTTGGACCTTTTTCTGGATGTGAGGACTGAGAGTGGTAGTTGATTTAGTCTTGGTCTGAGGCTTTGGGGTCTTTAGGTGTCGATTTGGGCTTTGATTTTTGGGTCTCATGATTTCCTTCTGAGCTTTGGGAATTCGAAGTAGCAACGCTAAGCTTTAGGTTGCGAAAAGCTGTGCCAAGCACGCCATTAATGAACTTCGAAGAATTGTCTGAACCAAATGATTTCGCCAATTCAACGGCTTCGTTGATGGCAACTTTGGGGGGAACCTGTTTGGATTCAAGTTCATAAAAACCAATACGCAAGATATTGCGGTCGACCGAAGCAAGTGAACGAATAGGCCATTCGGGGGCTAATGGTTGTAGAATTTTATCCAATCGTTCAAAATTAGCCACAATAGCGCGAGTTAGGTCATAAACAAATTCAGTATCACCGAGAGCTTTGGTGTAAGGCTCGATGTTTTTAGCAATAATAGCGTCGATATCGGCAGAAGCGTCACCAGCACTCATACGAAACTCGTATTCGTATAGACTTTGCAGGACAACGATTCTACCGAGATGTCGATTGCTGGCCATTATTTTGCGCTTTTTGAATTAGTTTTGACTTTAAGGTTTGGGGTGGTTTTAGCGGTTTCAAAAACCTTAATTGGGGATTTGCGATTCACAGCACGAGCTAATTTGAGGCGCAAATGACTACGGCGCAACCCAGTTTTTCGAGGGCTACTTTGTTTTTTAGGTTCAGGCATTAAATGCTCCTTTTAAATCTATTTGTTTATATATTAACATCAAAAAATAAGACTGACAAGAGGTTATGTTAAAATATATTTATGGAATTGATTTTGGTTTTGCACAATATTCGCTCCACTTATAATGTGGGGGCGATTTTGCGCACAGCCGAAGGGTTTGGGGTGGGTAAAGTGATTTATGCCGGTTTTACGCCTTCACCTCTAGAAAAACTGCCTCATATCGCCGAAAAAAATGCCAGACAAATTGCTAAAACAGCTCTAGGGGCAGAAAAAACTTTGCCGTCTAGTAAAAGTCAGGATATTTTGGCCGATTTAACCGAACTGAAGCAGGATGGTTATAAAATTTTGGGATTGGAAAATAATTTAAAAGATCCACGCTTAGTGCAAATAAAAAATGCGGAACTTGGCTCGGCGCTACCTAAAAAAGCCGTGTTAATACTGGGAGAGGAAGTAGCAGGCATATCGGCGGAACTCTACCCTTTGATAGATAATTTTTTGGAAATACCGATGCGAGGACAAAAAGAATCTTTTAATGTGTCGGTAGCGACCGGAATTGCCTTATTTTGGCTACTGGGGCGATGAAGCGACTATAGTTTAGCGGATTTGTAGTTATCGTAGAGATTGTCGCTAATTTTGAGGTGGCCAATTTTGTTGGCAGCCTTTACAACTTGATTGATATCATCGGTAATAGTATAAATTTTGAGATCGTCCTTATCGACTAGGTGACGTGAAAGTTGTCTATTGCGGAAAAATTTGTCGAGTGGTCGCCAAAAGGTTTTACCGATTAGGAAAATTGGCATTTTGGGCATTTTGAAGTCTTGCATGAGCGTAAGAATTTCCGTCAATTCATCCATAGTGCCGAAACCACCCGGAAAGAGGACATAAACTTTAGAAGACATCGCCAGCATGACCTTGCGAGCAAAGAAATAGCGAAATTCGTAACTATCAGTAAGGTAGGGGTTGACATGCTGCTCGTGAGGCAAGGTGATATTTAGCCCGACTGAGCGACCGCCGTATTCGTAAGCACCACGATTGGCCGCTTCCATAATGCCTGGGCCACCACCAGTGATAACGGTGTGGCCATTGTTAGCCAGCAAGCGTCCAAGCTCGCGAGCTTTTTTGTAATCAAGATGATGTTCGGGTAGACGGGCTGACCCAAAAACAGTGACTCCTTGGGGGTAGGTACGAATCAGCCGTAAGCCATGCTCAAGGTCGCGTGCATAGGCTAGAGAGCGTTCGACATCAGTAGAATTAAGCTGATTTTTTGAAATTTCTTGCAGCCAATTTTTAAGCGTTTTATCCATAAGCGTTATTATAGCATGAAAAAATCATGAACTTTAGTATTTAAACAAACAATGTAGTGGTAATCGACAAAAATAACTTTACCTTCTTCTGCATTAAATACGAAAAAGTCAATGACTGGATTGTTTTGAGGTTAGACAACGAAGTTAATAAGTTTGGCGCGAGGCGGAATAATAGTCTTTTTGGGTTCGCCGCTGAGGTATTTCTGCACGTTGGGTTCGGCTAGGGCTAGAGCTTTGATTTGGTCTTGATCGCCGAGTTCTGTAGTGGGAACTTGGATTTTGGCGCGTAATTTACCATTGACTTGGACGATGACTTCGGTGGTGGCAGTCTGAAGTTTTGCCTCTTCCCAGATCGGCCAAGTGTCATCCGATGCTAGATGCTCTAGCATTTCGGAGGCTAGATGTGGAGCAAAAGGCTTCAAAAGACGTGCCAAAGCGACGAGGTCAGCGGCTTGGCTGCCTGATTTATAAAGCTCGTTGACGTAAGCCATCATGGCAGCAACTGCAGTATTGAAGCTATGACGATGTAAATCTTCGGTGACTTTTTTGATGGTTTGGTGGCGAATAGTGGCGTTTTGGTCGGTTTGGCTGGGTTCTGAATTAAAGCAGAGAGTCCAACAACGATTCAGAAAACGATAAACTCCACCAATTGCCTTGGTACTCCAAGCGGCGTCTTCGTCATAGGGGCCAATAAATAGCTCGTAAGTACGTAAAGTGTCGGCGCCATAGCCAGAATCAATCACATCAAGCGGGTCGATGACGTTGCCTTTGGATTTGGACATCTTTTTGCCGTCTGGAGCATTGATGTAGCCGTTGTAGAGAAGCTTTTTGACTGGCTCACGAAACGGCAACAGGTTCTGGTCGGCAAAGAATTTGCACCAAAAACGGATGTAAAGTAGGTGAGCAACGGCGTGATCAGCGCCCACGTAAATATCGGTGGGAGCCCAATATTTGATGGCATCTTGATCCCAAGCGGCGTTTTGAGCCTGCGGTGAAACATAACGCCAGAGGTACCAAGAGGAACAGGCGTAGCCATCTAAAGTGTCGGTCTCTCTGGTCATTTCTTCGCCGTTGATATTAACTTTGAGCCAATCTTTAGCCTTGGCAAGAGCAGAACGACCTGAGCTGTCGGGCTGATAATCCGTGATATCTGGCAACATAACTGGTAATTGGTCTTCGGGAATAGGGTGAGGATTGCCGTTTTTATCGTAGGCAATTGGAATCGGGCAACCCCAGTAGCGCTGGCGAGAAATCAGCCAATCGCGCATGCGGTAGGTGGTTTTGGCTTGGCCGATTTTTTGCGCTTCCAGCCAAGCGTTGACCTGTTCGCGGGCTTCGGCCGAATCTAAGCCATTGAATTGACCAGAATTAACCATGGTTCCCTCGCCGCTGTAACAAAGTTCTTGGTCGATGGAATCGAGGGGTTTTTCAATCACCAGCTGAATAGGCAGATCGAATTTTTTGGCGAAATCATAGTCGCGCTGGTCATGAGCAGGAACCGCCATAATAGCGCCGCTACCGTAACCAGATAAGACATAGTCGGCGATCCAAATGGGGATTTTGCGACCAGTGGTGGGATTAACAGCGTAAGCGCCGGTGAAAACTCCGGTTTTTTCTTTGTTTTCTTGGCGTTCAATTTCGGATTTTTTGATGGCATCGGAAACATACTTTTCGACTTGTGGTTTGACTTTTGAGGCGGTGATTTTATTAACTAGGGGGTGTTCTGGAGCCAGGACTAGAAAAGTCACACCAAATAATGTATCGGGACGGGTAGTGAAAACTTTGATACTTTCTGGGCGATCGAAAAGTTTAAATTCAACCTCAGCACCAGTGGAGCGACCGATCCAATTTTTTTGCATGGACTTGATTTTTTCGGGCCAATCTAAGGCGTCGATATTGTCTAGCAATTCATCGGCGTAATCAGTGATCTTAAAAAACCACTGCTTCATTTTTTTCTTTTCCACAGCGTGACCGCAGCGCCAACAGCAACCATTTTCGACCTGTTCGTTGGCCAGCACGGTCTTGTCAACGGGGCACCACCACTGATAACTTTCTTTTTGGTAGGCGAGACCTTTTTTGTAAAGTTGCAAGAAGCACCACTGGGTCCATTTGTAATATTCTGGATCAGAAGTGTTGATTTCGCGCGACCAGTCCACGGCAAAGCCGATTTTTTGCGCCTGACGACGGAAGTTTTCGATATTTTGAGCAGTAGCAGTCTGAGGTGGTGTGCCGGTTTTGATGGCATAATTTTCGGCAGGGAGACCGAAAGTGTCATAGCCAAAGGGCCTCAAAACATTAAAGCCTTGTTGCTGGTAAAACCTAGCCAGAACATCTACGATAGAGAAGTTACGCACATGCCCAACGTGTAAGCCAGCGCCAGAAGGATATGGAAACATCTCGGCGAGAAACATTTTTGGACGTGAATCATCGCCATCTTTAGCCTTAAAAGCTGCGGTTTTTTGCCAGATTTCTTGCCATTTGGCCTCAATTTTGCTCGGATCGTAGTGTTCCATAAAAAATATTCTTCCCTGTTATTTTGACTTTATTATACGCTTATTTGACTTAAAAAGCAAAATGTGATATAATGGAAGTAGTTAGAGCTTTTGGATGGGCATAGGGTGAAGATCTTCTGAACCAGTCAGAAGACCTTTTTTGGCACCGAGTTTGGAAATAACAGAGGCCGAATTGGCGGCAGCGAAGATTAAAGAAGAGCGGAAAGAGTGACCAGAGGCGAAATGAGCGAGAAAACCTGAGCCAAAAGCATCACCGGCGCCAGTTGTGTCTTTGACATTGACAGAGCCGTAAAGTCCGACTCGATAAGTTTCGGTACCGTTGGTGGCGATTGCGCCTTTAGAGCCAGCCGAGATAATTGCAACTGAGACATAATTGGCGAGTTGGGAAATTTTTTCAGTCAAAATTACTCCTGGTACGATTTGGGCAGCTTCAGATTCATTGACTAGTAAAATTTCTACATATTCAAGCAGACGGCGCAAGGTGCTGGGGTCTGCTAGCTCGAGTTTACCAGGGTTAAACATGACTTTTGTGCCAATCGACTTGGCTTTTTGGCAAAATTGCGTCAAAGTGTCAAAATCGCCTCTTAGTGAGGAAATATAAAGCCAGTCAGGGCGGATTGAGTCAAGGCTGTCAGCGGAGAGATTTTGGAATTTGGCCGAAGCCCCACGGTGGGTTAAGATGGTGCGTTCGCCAGAGCGACTATCAAGCAGAATGATGGAAAGACCAGTTTGAACGGTTTTAAGCACTTCGATATAGCTGGTGTCAACGTTTTCCTTATTTAAAACCGAAACGATGGCGCTGCCGGCTGGATCTTTGCCGATACTGCCTAGAAAAATTGCTTGGTGGCCATATCTGGCAAACTCAACGGCCGAATTAGTACCGGCACCACCGATTTCAAAAGAAATTTGATCAATATCAACCTTGGAGCCGACATCGATTTGACCAAAAATATCTATATCTTTGATGTGACCGGAGATAAAATCGTCTCGGTCGATTAAGTAAATATCTTGGACGGCCGAGCCTAGCGAAACAATCCGCGCCATTAAAGCAATACTCCTTTTTTCTCAACTTCTTCGCTGAGCTGTTTGAAAGCGGCAGCAGGGTCTTGATTCATGGCGATAAAGCTGCCTACATTAATAACGTTGATGTCAGAATGGCCCAGTGTACGGACATTTTTCAGGTTAACGCCACCATCCCAACCGATTTCAACCTCTGGTTTAATGGCACGAATCAGCTTGACTTTTTCCTGTTGCAATAGGTCAGCGGTGCCGCCTTGTTTGCCTAGAGCGCCCGCGAAGACCAAAACGTGATCAACAGATTCGATATAGGAGCGAGCCGTACCTGGGTAGGTGTGCTGCAAAAGAGCAATGCCGACTTTAATGTTGGCTTTTTTGAGGGCAGCGATGGTGCCGGAAAGATCTTCGGCCGATTCGGCGTGCAAAATACAGAGTGCTGGTCGTAAACGGATAATATCTTGCAAAAATTCCGAAGGTTTGGCGACCATGAGGTGAAGATCGACAGCAACTTGGGCAGGCAAACTTGAAATTTGTTTGGGTAATACCGTTGTTGTGTCGACAAAAGTGCCATCAGCGACGTCGATTTGGATACGTTTGGCAAAAGTTGGATAAAGCGTAAGAAAATGCCGAAATTCAGCTGGGTCACCGGTTAATATGGTAGGGACTATGATGCTTTCAGGCATGAATTTCCTCCTCATCTAGGCGTTGGTTGCGGCGAATTAGCCGTTCTTCTGGCAAAAAGTCGGTTTGCAGGAAGGTTGTTACAACAGTATCGATTAAATTTGGCGACATAAGGTTGGCCGACAAACAGACGATGTTGGCGTTGTTATGTTTGCGTCCAAGTTGAGCCAATTCTGGCGTAAAACCAGAAATGGCGCGAATGCCCCGAAAACGGTTAGATTGAATTACCATACCGTGAGAAGAACCACAGATTAAAATGCCGAAGCTATCTGGTGTCTCTCGCACGGACCGAGCCACTGCGATAGCAGCGTCGTTGTAGTCGTCATCGGGTTTCAGGGTAGAAGGGCCAAGATCGATCACTTCTAGTTTGGGCGAAAAATCTGGCTGAGATAAAACGTTAATGAGGCGTTGTTTTTCCGAGAAACCGCGATGATCAGAGGCAATAAATAGTTTTTTCATGTTATTTTTTCCCAAAATCAGCGGTTAATTCGACGAGGCGATTAGAATAGCCCCACTCGTTGTCGTACCAAGCCACAATTTTAATCAAATTACCCCCAACAACGTCAGTTAAAGACAAGTCGACGATGCAAGAATGTGAGTTGCCGCGAAAATCGATTGAAACTAACTCCTCGTGAGTAACGTCTAAGATGCCTTCAAAATAAGGCTCCTTAGCGGCTTTTTCAAAAACTTGATTTAGGGATTCTTTAGTGACATCGCGATGCAGGACTGCGGTAATATCGGATAAAGAAACAACTGGGGTCGGCACGCGCACAGAGAGGCCGTTGAATTTACCTTTTAAAGACGGCACGGTGAGAGCGGCGGCCTTAGAGGCGCCAGTAGTGGTAGGAATAATACTCTCGGCGGCAGAACGAGCTTCGCGCAAATCTTTGGCAGGGGCATCAAGAATTTTTTGAGAAGGTGTGTAAGAGTGAATGGTCGTCATCATGGCTTTTTCGACACCAAAATTCTCCTCTAGTAATTTCATGATAGGGGCAATACAGTTTGTGGTGCAGGAAGCATTGGAGATAATTTGATCGTCTTGGCTCAATTCGGATTCGTTAACTCCTAGCACGATGGTTTTGGCGCCTTCGCCTTTGGCTGGTGAGGATAATACTACGCGCTTGGCGCCAGATTCAAGATGGACCTTAGCTTTGGCAGGATCGGCAAAGCGGCCGGTCGCCTCAATTACAACATCAATATTTAAATCTCCCCATTTGAGATTTTTGGGGTCGGGTTCGGAAAAGGCCTTGATTTTCTGACCATCAACAATCAAGTGTTGTTCATCCGCTTGAACCGACCGATCATAGGTACCGTAAGAAGAATCGTGTTTTAATAGATGGGCTAAGGTCTTTTTATCGGACAAATCGTTGATGGCGACAATTTCCAAATCGCGACGCTCGAAAGCGATTTTAAAAGCATTACGACCAATTCTGCCAAATCCGTTAATTGCTACTCTTATCATTTTTACCTCCTGTTGTTGATTTTATTATAGCATAAAAGGAATATATTTAAGGCAAATAAAAACACCACTCCTGAGAGCGGTGTTTTTAAGCTGTCGGCTTTGATTAACGCGCAAAGTGAGCGAAAGCGCGGTTGGCCTCGGCCATGCGGTGACAATCTTCTTTCTTTTTGAAGGCGGCACCAGCTTCGTTGTAGGCGTCGACAATCTCTAATTCTAGGCGTTTAGCGTAGGGCATACCGGAACGAGCGCGGGCAGATTGCACTAGCCAAGAAAAAGCGAAATGAAGTTGACGGTGACCGGAAATTGGGAACGGAATCTGATAGTTAGCACCACCAACACGACGAGATTTGACTTCAAAATCTGGTGAAACGTTGGCGATAGCTTTTTCCAAGACTTCGACTGGGTTTTCGGATTTAAGTTTCTTAGCAGCACCGGCTAGGGCGGTATAGACAGCACGTTCGGCCACCTGTTTTTTACCGTCGAGCATGGACTTATTGATCAAACGCTGCACCAAAGTGGATTGGTAACGGCGATCTGGTGAAACTTTACGTTGAAGAGAGCGTGTAACTTTTCGTGGCATGATTATTTCCCTTCTTTCTTAGCGCCGTATTTAGAACGACCTTGTTTACGATCTTTGACACCCTGCAAATCGAGCGCTCCGCGAACGATATGGTAGCGGACACCCGGAAGATCTGGCACACGACCACCGCGAACTAGCACTACGGCGTGCTCTTGGAGGTTGTGACCTTCGCCGCCGATGTAGGCCCAAACTTCTTGACCGTTGGTTAGACGCACACGAGCGACCTTACGCAAAGCGGAGTTTGGTTTCTTTGGGGTTTTGGTGGTCACTTTGATACAAACGCCGCGCTTGAGCGGGGCAGGTTGGTCGTGGTGACGAGTTTTTAGAGTGTTGACAATAGAGCCTAAAGCTGGGGCTTTGGACTTTTTGGCCGCTTTTTTGCGCGGCTTGCGAATCAACTGATTGATAGTTGGCATTGAATTCCCTTTTTTAGCATTAATAAACAAGTAATTGTCGAGGTTTGACAAATACTGGGCGGTTTCACGCTACAGCAATCACGAGAAACCCGAAACTCTTGGCATAAATTTTAGCAAATTAAGACTAAAAAGTCAATTATTTAGTCTTGGTTTGACGTTTTTTGGTGGTCTGGCTTGAAATAGTTTTTTGCTTTTTAGCTTTAGGGCTTTTAGTTGAAAGCGTGGTGACCGGTTTAAACTCTGGGTGTACCGATTCGATAATTAGCTTAATTAAAGCCCAAGCGACGATATTCATCGTAAAAGCGACGAAAGAAACCAGAGGTATAATCAAGAGTCCGATCCCAAGAGGTTGGCTAACTAAGGCAAACAAGCCGGCCAACAGTAAGGAACAAATGGAAATAATGGCGTAAGCCCATTCTAATAGAATTAACTCGCGTCCCTCTTGATATAAGTCGGTAATTTTATCTAACCAATTCATATCTTTATTATATCACACTTTTTGTAAAAATGCAATAAATATAATATATTCTTGTTATTTATTGGCGGAGACGAGAAAATCTAGGGTTTTTTCGATAGTTAAACGATTCTTAATGTCTTGGCGGACATTTGGGTCTTTGAGGCTTTTTAGAGCTTCCTCGGATTTTTTGTAGACTTCTTTTAGTTCGGAGATTTTAGCGTCCACAATGTCATCAGAAACGGTGATTTTTTGATCGCGGGCAAGAATTTGCAGACAGAGCGAGGCTTTGACGCGTTGCTTGGCAATTTGAGAAACCTGTTTTTCCCAATCGGCTTCGGTTTGACCGGTTTGTTTGAGATAATCTTCAAAGCTGAGGCCTTGGCTGGCGGCGTTACGAGTGAGATCATCTTTGATGAAACGAACTTGATCCTTAATAAGGATTTCTGGAGCTTCAACTTTGGAATTTTTAACCAATTCAAGCACTAAATCATCTTTGAATTTTTCATTGCTCTTTTGTTGATTCTGGGTAACTAGATTTTGTTTGATGTCGTTTTTAAGTTCTGCAACAGTTTTGAAAGGGCCACATTTCTTGGCAAAATCGTCCGTAAGTTCTGGTTTCTTAATTTCGTTGACTTGTTTCAATAAGACGCTGAAGGTAACTTTTTGGCCGGCTAATTCTTTGGCATGGTAGGCTTTGGGGAAAGTGAGATTGAGGTCAAAACGGTCACCAGATTTATGACCAACTACGCCATCTTCAAAGCCTGGGATAAACTGGCCAGATCCGAGCATAAGTTTAAAATCTTTGGCGCTGCCACCATCGAATTTAACGCCAGCTTTTTGACCTTCAAAATCAATTACAACTTCATCGCCAAGAGCAGCCGCTTTTTTGGAAGTAGCTTTTTCGGCGTAAGCGGTGCGAATATTATCTATCACTTCGTCAATTTCTTTAGTAGAGACTTTAACTTCGATGGGTTTGGCTTTTAATTTTTTAAAATCACCTAATTTAATGTCGGGTAAAATATCTGCGGTAGCCTTAAATTCGACCGATTGATTTGGCACAAATTTAGTCACTTCAATTTCTGGCATCATAAGAGGGGTTTTGGTGGATTTTTCAAAAGCAGTGGGGACAGCGGTACGAACGGCTATGTCCAGAGCCACCGAGTTAAGCTGATTAGGATCGATATGTTTAGCGGCAACTGCGGCAGGGACTTTGCCTTTACGAAATCCATCCACTTTGACATCTTTGGCAAGACGATCAGTGGCCTTCTTATAGGCGAGAGCAAGTTCGTCGGAATCTAGAGTAACGGTCAATTCGATTTTAGTTTTGGATAATTGTTTAGTAGTAGTCTTCATGCAGACGATTATAGCAAATATCTTGAGATAACTCCAGATTAGAAGATCTAAAGTCAGAAATCTATGATGATGGGATTTGGGGTTGTGTTTAGATAACGAATGAGTTTACCGAGATCGGACCCCAGTTTAGCGTCTGGATTGAGAATATTTTGGGGATCAAAAATTTGTTTAATTTCGTGATAAAGTTCGAGTTCGCGCGCACTAAATTGCTTATTGCAAAAGGCGGCTTTAACTCGACCATCGCTGCCGCCTCCAGAAATCGAACCGTAGTTGTCGGTGACTAATTTGGTGTATTGTTGCATAAAGCGCAAAGCTTCGCGCCGGTCGATGGGATTTGAGAGATTAAACTTGGGGCGGACAGAGTATAGTCCATTTGAAAGTGAACCAAAAATTGGTAAGGTTTGGCCAAATTTTGTTTCGAGATTGGATAAGTCTGTAGAAAATTTTGATAACTGGTCTAAATCAATTAAGGCGTTATCAATTAAGGGAGTGCGACGTTTGAATGAATCGGAATTAAAATAATTAGACAAAATTGCGCTGAAGGCAAAATCGTTTATCTTTTGGTCCTTGAGGACGAAAGACTGGCAAGCTGGTAATTTTCTGAGTCGATGAACTTTGCGGCGAGTCAGCAAAATACGGTCGTCAATCTTGACGCTAACAGTATAACCATGCGGCTTAAGCTTATGCTCAAAAGGTAGAATTTTACCGTTACTGGCGGATTCCGATAAAATACGATTATCTATCAAGTCGATCGAAGCAGGATTGAGCCGTTTGATGGTTTTGGTGGCAAGAATAACGGATTTAAGTGATTCAAATTCTAAAACTACAGTTTGAGCGGGTCTCGGAATTGGTTCACAACGTAAAATGACTTCCGTGATAACCCCTAAAGAGCCACTGGAAGCAAGAAAAAGTGGCAGCAAATCAAATTCACGACGGTTATTTTTAACTTCGGTGATCATGCGATACCCAGCGAAAGTTTGGGTCGAATCTTTTAGCTCATCAACCAATTCAAAGCGATTTTGAATTAGATTGTAAATCGAGGAATAAAGATTGCTCTCGGTGGTGTCTGAGTTTTTAAGTAGCCGTTTTAGACCGCGGGGAGTTAATTTTACAGATTGAAGTATGTCGCCGTTGCTCAATACTACTTCGACGCGATCGATGAAATTCGAGATGCCACCGTATTTTTGAGCGACCTGGTCGTGATTGAAACCGGAAATTAATCCGCCAATTGTGGCTTGATCGGGAGAGGCTATTGGAACAGCAAGGTCATAGGTGGAGAGCGCGGCATTGAGTTGCCCTATGGTAACTCCGGCCTGAACTCTAACTAATCGACTATGTTCGTCAATTTCTTGAATTTTATTTAATTTTTCAGTAGAGATGACTAAACCGTTAGAAAGATCAGAACCAGTGAAATCTAATCCTGAGCCTCGTATTGAGACCGGTAGTTTTAAGCCTTTTTTGGCAAAATCATGGGCAAAATTAAGCAAAAAGCGCACGTCTGCTGTATCTTGCGGTAAGGCGACAAAACGAGGGGCAACACGCAAAATAGAGCGATCCGAAGCATAAGCGGCAAGAATTGCCGGATGGTCGTAGACGTTGCCAACAAGATGTTGGTTCAAATATTGTGTAATTTTATTCAAATATACCCACCTTTTAGCTTATGTTTATAATAACAAAAAAATGAAGCGTTGTTAAGGCTTTTAATTTTATTGAGCTTTTACGCAATCGTCTCCAACTATGCTGGATAAGCTGCCAACGAGTTGGGGAGTTACGGAGATTCTGAAAGGAAGTTTGATAAGCTTTTTCTGTTTATTCTCCTTAAAGACCAAAACAACCTCTTGATCGCCAGAATTTCTATCACAAACCTGCTTAATGTTAGTAAGAGTATCAAGATCTGAAGGATTTTTGACCAGAATAAACAGACGCTGCTTTTTGTTAGTCACCTCAGCTGGCTTGGCAACACTCAAGGGTTTTGAAGCGGTTTTTGTAGGAGTAGTACTGCGCTTAAAACTGCGGCGCTTGGCAGCGACAAGCGGAGGAGGGGTAGCGCCAGTTGGTTGGTATGATTCCAATATTTCGTCATCTATTACCTCTAACTCGTCAACAATAATCTTGATTTCGGAAGTAGGATTGCCGTCTTTGTCTTTGGCATTGATGCGACCTTTGACTTTGACAATATTATCCTGAACCAATTTGGGGGCGAGCGAAGTGTAAAGTTTAGGGAAAATAATGACTTCTTGCTCGCTGTGTCGATTTTCTATTTTGACAAAAGCCATTTTAGTGTTGGATTTGGTCATAATTGTGCGGATATCGCTGATAATGCCGCCGATGGTGATGTTTTTATTGTCATTTTGGGCGGTGATTAGAGAGAAAGAGTGGGTTTTTTCGTTGAAATAATTTTGATATTTATCTAGTGGATGGGCCGAGAGGTAAAGCCCCATCAAATCGCGCTCCCAAAGTAACTGTTCTTTTTCGGGGTGTTGATGGGGTGCGGGCTGAATTTCTGGCTCAGCAATCTGGCCAACGGTGCCAAGTGCGCCGAATAGGTCGGTCTGGCTAGCCGCCTTGTCTTTTTGGACTTTGGCGCCATAAGCTTGGATATTTTCGAGATTAAAGAGCAGATCGGAGCGACTAGCAAAGCAATCAAAGGCACCAGTTTTGATGGCGGATTCCCAAGATTTTTTATTGAATTTATTGGAACTGATGCGACTAGCAAAATCACAGACGGACTTAAAGGGGCCATGGGCGTCACGTTCGGGGATTACCACCTCTTCGATTAGGGCTTTACCCATGTTTTTGACGGCGGACAGGCCAAAACGAATGGTATTTTCGCCACCTACAATCGCAAAATCAGAATAAGACTGGTTAATGTCTGGACCTAGCACTTTGAGGCCCATACGCTGACATTCCGCCATTTCGATGGCGAGACGATCAGTCCAGCGCATATCAGAGGTCATTAGTGCCGCCATAAAAGCGTCGGGGTAGTGGGCTTTGAGGTAGGCGGTCCAATAGGCGATGAGGGCGTAACAAGCGGCGTGGGACTTGTTGAAACAGTAGTTAGCAAAATCAAGTAGCTGATCCCAGAAAGTTTCAGCCTGCTGCTTGCTGGCTCCACCAACCTTAATTGCTCCCTCGATAAATTCTGGCTTAACTTTTTCCATCAGGTC